>NZ_JBFRVM010000153.1:0-19530 GCF_041475145.1 Vibrio sp. 10N.222.49.A3 | reverse complement strand
CATAGCATTGTGGACCCACCTGAACCCATGCCGAACTCAGAAGTGAAACACAATAGCGCCGATGGTAGTGTGGGGCTTCCCCATGTGAGAGTAGGACATCGCCAGGCTTTAAATTCGTTGTTTGCATAGCAAATGACAACTTCAACAGTGCACAAATCTGTTGATGACAATTTGTTGGAGGGATGGCTGAGTGGTCGAAAGCACCGGTCTTGAAAACCGGCAACCGTTAATAGCGGTTCTAGGGTTCAAATCCCTATCCCTCCACCACCATTGAAAAGCCCGCTGAGAAATCAGCGGGCTTTTTCATATCTGCTATTTAGAAAAACAAAAAAGAGCACTAACGTGCTCTCTATTATTCTCTTAACCAGCATATCTAAAGTTAACTAGTCAGGGAGATATTTTCCTTCGGCTACTTGCCAAAACGCTCTAATCAGTGGGTTCTCAAGTTGAGATCGTTTACAGCAGACACCTAATTCAAAGGGTTTGATAGGTTCTATTTTTAAGCGATCGACCTTGTCTCTCACAGGACTGTTGTTAATTACTACATCAGGAGCAATACCCACTCCACAACCTAGCGCAACCATACTTACAATCGCCTCATGCCCAGATACCTGTGCGTAAATGTTGGGCTTAATCTTCATCCTTTTGAACCATGCATTCGCACGTTCACGGGCAGTGCCTGCTTCGGGAATGATAAAAGGCACTTCATTCCAGTTTGGTTTTTCGGATTGCAGCTGCAGACTAAAGCTACTGACACCGGATGGGATGATTACTGACAGTGGTATATCGCTGATGGTTTCGAACTCTAATCTTGAAGGCA
Organism: Vibrio sp. 10N.222.49.A3; assembly: GCF_041475145.1. NCBI lineage: Bacteria > Pseudomonadati > Pseudomonadota > Gammaproteobacteria > Vibrionales > Vibrionaceae > Vibrio > Vibrio sp. 10N.222.49.A3. The sequence goes on along the minus strand of NZ_JBFRVM010000153.1, from coordinate 18,710 downwards.
AAATATCTGGTTTAGCTGAAATAGCAATATCAGCTTCATCATTCAGGATCTTGTCGATGGATTGCGCTGGATCACCGGTAGATAGCTTAAACTCAATATACGGATGAATAGCCCTGAATTCGGTAATGAGTTCAGGAAGGTGGCTGTAGCTTGCTGTTACGGAACAGAAAATGCGGATCTCACCCTTGAGCTCCTGTTCTCCGCCTTTTAGGTGGAGATTATATTGCTGCCACTCGCCAACGATGTTCAATGCCACAGGTAACAGATGTTTCCCTGCTGGTGTGAGGTCAACACTTCGATTATCCCTGATAAGCAGTTCTTGCCCTGTTTCTTCCTCAAGCTTTTGTATTTGACGACTAAGGGCAGAAGGACTGACGTGCATAGCAGCAGCTGTTTTGCTGAAACTCTTGCTATCACATAAATGTATAAATAATTGTAGAGATTTTATGTTCATGTTTTGCGATCGTTTCCATGTTGCGTTTATTGCAATAACTAATTGTGAATATATCACTTTCAGCAACGGAGTGTCTGTTTTAGTATGAAGTCATTCGATAGAGAGATATCGACCTTACGGACTTATTTTTAAAGGAGTGCCCTACAATGGCTAACTATTTCAATACATTAAACCTTCGTGAGCAACTAGACCAATTAGGTCGCTGCCGTTTCATGGATCGTGAAGAATTTACGACTGAAGCTGAATACCTTGAAGGCAAGAAGATCGTCATTGTTGGCTGTGGTGCTCAAGGCCTAAACCAAGGTCTAAACATGCGAGATTCTGGTCTAGACGTATCTTACGCTCTACGCCAAGCTGCAATTGATGAGAAGCGTCAATCATTCAAGAATGCTGACGAAAACGGCTTTGTAGTTGGTAGCTACGAAACGCTAATCCCTCAAGCAGACCTAGTTATTAACCTTACTCCCGACAAGCAACACACTAATGTTGTTGAGACAGTAATGCCTCTAATGAAAGAAGGCGCTGCTCTTGGTTACTCTCATGGTTTCAACGTTGTTGAAGAAGGCATGCAATTACGTGCTGACCTTACCGTTGTAATGGTTGCACCTAAGTGTCCAGGTTCTGAAGTACGTGAAGAGTACAAGCGTGGTTTCGGTGTTCCAACACTGATCGCTGTTCACCCAGAAAATGACCCTAAAGGTGAAGGCTGGGATATCGCTAAAGCTTGGGCTGCAGGTACTGGTGGCCACCGTGCAGGTTGCCTAGAGTCTTCATTCGTAGCTGAAGTTAAATCTGACCTTATGGGTGAGCAAACTATTCTATGTGGCATGCTACAAGCGGGTTCTATCGTATCTTACGAGAAGATGATTGCTGATGGCATCGAACCAGGCTACGCAGGTAAACTTCTACAATACGGTTGGGAAACGATTACTGAAGCACTTAAGTTCGGTGGTGTAACTCACATGATGGACCGTCTATCTAACCCTGCTAAAGTTAAAGCGTTTGAGCTTTCTGAAGAGCTAAAAGACCTAATGCGTCCGCTTTACAACAAGCACATGGATGACATCATCTCTGGTCACTTCTCTAGCACAATGATGGCTGACTGGGCGAACGATGACGTGAACCTACTAGGCTGGCGTGAAGAGACAGGCGAAACAGCATTCGAAAACTACCCAGCTTCTGACGTAGAAATCTCAGAGCAAGAGTACTTCGACAACGGCATCCTAATGGTTGCTATGGTTCGCGCCGGTGTTGAGCTAGCATTCGAAGCTATGACGGCATCAGGCATCATCGATGAGTCGGCTTACTACGAATCTCTACATGAGCTTCCACTAATCGCAAACACAGTTGCTCGTAAGCGTCTTTACGAAATGAACGTTGTAATCTCTGATACTGCTGAGTACGGTAACTACCTATTCGCTAACGTAGCAACACCGCTACTACGTGAGCAGTTCATACCTTCAGTAGCAACAGACGTAATCGGTCGCGGTCTAGGTGAAACGTCTAACCAAGTAGATAACGCTAAGCTGATTGAAGTAAACGAAGCTATCCGTAACCACCCTGTCGAGTACATCGGTGAAGAGCTACGTAGCTACATGAGCGACATGAAGCGTATCGCTGTAGGCGGTTAATTAGTCGCTTAGATACTGATAAATTTGTAGAAAAAGCAAAGCAGTATCACTAGCTCCTTACAGGTTGGAGTTATAAATAAGCAACACAACATCTAATAAAAAGGCTTGGTCGCCGTTGACCAAGCCTTTTTGCTTTTAGTAACAAAGTCTTAAAAATCAATAAAATGAACATTGTTTGTTCAGTCTTCGTAGACTTTCAGTTTTCTTTCTTTACGCTTACTTGTCGGCAATCTTTGCTTCTAAGTCCGCTAGCTTTTGTTCCATTTCAGTCAGCTTTTGGCGAGTGCGCAGTAGTACTTGTGTTTGAACATCAAACTCTTCACGGCTTACAACGTCTAGCTTGTTCAGTTGGCCTTGGATAACCTGGCCAACTTTTTGATCTACATCTGAACCAAGCTCTTTTACTGGTTGAGGCATAGAATCGTGGATCTGCTTAGCAATCTGCTCTAGTTTTTTTGGATCAAACATATCAATTAAAACTCCTGAATATTTACCACTATTCTATTTAATCACACTTGCGATGTCGCCTATGGCGTACAAAAAAAGGCCACCGAAGTAGCCTTTTTATTGTTATTACGACTTAGTGATTACTTATTATCAGCTAATTCTCTGTGCGCTGCTTTTGCTTCATCGACGCGAGCTAGTTTTTCTAGGTCTTTGTCTTCAACAAATACAGGTAGAGGTTTGTGTTTTTCAGCTAAGTAACTGTAAATCACTGGCAGTACAAATAGCGTGAATAGAGTACCAATTGCTAAACCAGCAACGATTACGATACCAATACTGAAACGCTGAGCCGCACCCGCACCACTTGCGTACATCAGTGGGATTAGACCCGCGATCATCGCAGCCGTTGTCATCAGGATTGGACGAAGACGAACCTTCGCTGCTTCCATTACCGCTTCAATACGAGTTTTTTGATTGTGCAGCTGCTCTTCTTTCGCAACCTCACAAATCAAGATACCGTGCTTGGTAATCAGGCCGACTAAGGTGATCAAACCAACTTGCGAGTAGATGTTCATCGTTGCCGCGCCCCAAGCCAGAGCTATTAGGGCACCACAGATCGCCAGTGGTACAGATACCATGATAACCAGTGGGTCTTTCAGTGATTCAAACTGAATCGCCAATACCAAGAAGATGATTGCCAGAGCTAAACCAAAGGTCGCGTAAAGTGCGCTACCTTCTGTTACGTATTGGCGTGCTTCACCCATGTAGTCATGGTTGTAGCCACTTGGAAGCTTATTCGCTGCCGTGTCTTCAAACCATGCAATTGCATCACCCATTGCAGCGCCTGGAGCCGGTACCGCACCAATCGTAGCCGAGTTCAATTGGTTGAAGTGAGGAAGAGAGCGAGGCTCTGCCACAACATCAATCGTAATCAAACTGCCTAGTGGTACAGCGTTGCCGTCTGCAGCACGTACGTAGTAGTTGTTCATTGACTCTGGATTCAAACGGAATTTACGTTCAACTTGAGGAATTACCTCGTAAGAACGGCCATTCAAGTCGATACGGTTTACGTAGCCATCTGACATCATGGTACCGAGCGTGATACCGATATCTTGCATGGTCACACCATATGCGCCTGCTTTATCCTTGTCGATGTTGATCTTCATGGTTGCTGAGTCGTAGTTCAGGTCGAGATCTGAATATACGAACAACGGGTTTGAAGAGACATCAGCCAGAATGTCTGTGGTAATTTGGAACAAGCTTTCAAAACTGTTTGGCGTTGTTATGACAAACTGAATTGGAAGGCCTGAACCAGCACCGGGTAGTTCTGGCATTTGGAATGCAGTTACCGCCATTCCTGGAACATCTTTCACCAAATTACCAACGCGGTTTGCTACGTCTGATTGGCTTGCTTCACGTTCGCTCCAAGGAACCATAGACGCGATACCAAATGCTTGGTTTGCATTTGGCACACCTGTAAATACCTGTGCGTAAGCAACTTCTGGCTGATCAGACAGAATCTGGTTTACGTCGTTCATGGTATTTTGCATGAAGTCTAAGTTTGCATTCGACGGTGCTGTACCCATTAACATGATTACACCTTTATCTTCTGAAGGTGCTAGCTCACTAGGGATGAATTTGAACAACAACGGTAAACTTGCAAATACGATGATAGCAAAACCAATAAATACTGGACGATGTTGCATGACCGCACCAAGCATGCGCTCGTAACGGTTAGTCATGCCATCTAGCACGCTATGAACTTTCTGCTCAAACTTGCTTGGCTCAGCGTGAGCTTTCAGCATTTTTGAACACATCATTGGCGAGAGCGTTAGTGCCACAATGCCTGATACGAAAACCGAACCAGCTAGGGTTAATGCAAACTCTTTAAATAGCGAGCCTGTAATACCACCCATCATCGCAATTGGAGCATATACCGCACCTAGCGTTAACGTCATTGCGATAACAGGCACCGCAATTTCGCGGGTACCGATAATCGCTGCACGGAAAGGGGACTCGCCGAGCTTGATATGCCTGTCGACGTTCTCAAGTACTACGATCGCATCATCTACCACTAGACCGATGGCAAGTACCATTGCCAATAGTGTCATTAGATTCCAAGAGAAACCCATTGCCTGCATTACCATTGCCACACCAATCAAAGACAGTGGGATAGTAATAATAGGGATCAGTACCGCTCGGAATGAACCTAAGAATAAGGTAATCACGATCAATACGATTAATGCCGCTTCAAGGATGGTCTTAATAACCTCTTGAATTGATTCGTTAATCGCAATGGTTGAATCGTACATGACGTTCATTGAGATGTTGCTTGGTAGGTTCTTCTCTAGTTGAGGAAGAAGTTCCAGTACATCAGCAGCGATGTTGATAGGGTTCGCACTTGGCGCCGCATTTATCGCAGCTACAACCGCCTCTTGGCCGTTAGCACTTGCTCGGTAAACATCGTGACTTTTTTCAAGAGAAACCTTCGCGATATCGGATAGGCGAATGATCTCACCTTCTCCGCTTTTCACGACTAGATTCTCTAGTTCTTCAGTGTTTGATACCTGAGTATCGGCACTGCCGTTGTAAAGCACGAACTCACCGGTCGCTTGACCCGTAGCTGATTGGTAGTTGTTAGCGTTCAGTACCGTCATTACATCAGATGCAGTCAGACCAATCGCCGCCATTTTTGATGGGTCTAGCCATACGCGCAGTGCGTATTTCATACCACCATATAGGTCAACTTTAGATACACCATTAACCGTAAATAGCTGCGGGTTGATTACACGCTCTAGATAGTCGGTAATTTGGCTCGATACCAATTCGTCACTGGTAAAACCAATATAGAGTACAGCGGTTGTTGAACCGGTAGACATGGTTACGGTTGGATCTTCAGCCTCTTTAGGTAGCTGAGAACGTACCGAGTTTGTCTTGGCCAGTATGTCAGACAATGCCGCATTCGGGTCGGTGTTCAACTTCATGTTCACGGTAATCGTAGATTTACCTAGCACAGAAGAAGATGTCATATAATCGATATTATCCGCTTGAGCCACAGCCTGTTCGAGGGGCTGGGTGATAAAGCCTTGGATAAGATCGGCACTTGCACCATAGTAACCAGTTGAGACTGTCACCACGGTATTCGTCATTTCCGGGTATTCACGCACCTGCATTTTGAAGATTGCTTGTAAGCCAAGCAGAGCAATCAAAAAGCTGATGGATACCGCTAGAACTGGACGTTTAATAAAAACATCAGTAAAGCGCATTGTGCCTCCAGTTACAGCTTAGGTGTTTCAGATGGTGGAGTGATTGCATCACTTTCAACAACTTTAACTTTGGCGCCGTTACTTAGGCGTACTTGGCCAGAAGTTACAACTGTATCGCCAGCTTTTACACCATCAAGGATGTGTGCAATATCAGCCGTACGCTCACCTACTTTTACAACATGTTGAGCAACACGCTGAACTCCGTCTTCTTCAGTTAAGATGTAAACATTGTCACCATATAGAGTGAAAGTAATCGCTGTTTGAGGAAGAGTAACTTGGTTCTCTAGCTTAGGCAGAATGATGTTAGCACGAGCGAACATACCGCTACGAAGCTTGCCATCATTGTTTGGAATATCTGCTTGAACTTGGATAAGACCACTTTGGATGCTTACTGCTGGTTCGATTGCACTGATAGAACCTTCAAATGGCTTCTCTGGGTAGGCATCAACAAAGATGTCGATAGCTTGACCCACATGGATGCGAGATATATCAGTTTGAGAAACCGTGAAGCGCAGGCGCATGACACTGGTATCTTCTAAACGAACGATATCCGTACCTGATTGCAGGTATTGACCTAGGTAAACGTTACGAATGCCCACTTTTCCATCGAAAGGAGCACGAATTTCACGACGTTCGATAGATGCTTTTAGGCTTTCAATATCAGCAGATAGAGAGTAGAAGTTTGCTTCTGCTTCATCGTATGCTTCTTTAGAAATAGAACCTTTCTTAAAAAGACCTTGGTAGCGTTTGTATTTTGCTTTTGCCGCAGGTAGGCGAGCTTCAGAGCTCTTTAGATTTGCCTTTTCTACGCCAGAATCAAGACGAACAAGAAGTTGGTCATTTTTAACATCAGTACCAGAACCAAAAGATATTTGGTCAATAACACCGCTGGTTTCGTTCGCTAGTGTTACACCTTGGTTAGGTTCGATGAAGCCGATAGCTTCGATCACAGGAACCCAGTCGATAGGTTGAACTTCTGTTACCGTTACTGGAAACTCTGGCTCAGGTCGGTTAGCCATAAACTCAGCAATTTTTTGTTGTTTAAACATGTTAAACCCAATAACGCTGCCGAAAAGTAGTACAGCGATGAGTAACATGAAGAAAGTCCACTTTTTCATTCTAGTTAGAACTCCAAATTAGTGTGTAATAATCGCATCCCAACTTGCTTCAATCGCCGCTTCAATGGCTTTTTTATCAAGTTGGTAATATCCAAGAGATTGCTTACGGGCCAGCGTGACACTGACTTCTAAGCTAAGTGCTGCTAAAACAGGGTTTTCTAGAGGCTTAAACACCCCTTGCTCTCTACCTTCAGTAAAGAGTTGATCTATTTTGTGGAACATTTTTCGTTCAATCTCTTTGGTCTCATGGCTGCGAATACAAGGTAAAGAGTCGTATTGAGCTCTATTCTTTAAATTGCAGATGTTTGATCCCGAGAGCTCGAAAATGTTGAGCCACATTTTTCTAAATCGTTCTTTTAGACTCATCGAATCTTCAACGCCTTGCTGAATTAAACCAGCATTTCGTTGAGTGACAGCTAAGCGAACTTGTTGTAATAGTTCTTCTTTGTCTGAGAAGTAGCGATAAATAGTTCCAGCCGCAACTCCTGCTTCCTTAGCTAGTTTATGCATAGAAAGTCCGTGAAAGCCTGATTCAGCAATCAGTTTTTCGGCGGCATCTATAATTTGTTGTCTTTTATCTATCATAGAATAAAAACCAGACAGTGATAATATACTCACTAATGAATGAACGTTCATTCATTATAGCCTAAGACCCATACATAAGTGCAACATAGTTTTTCATATGTGCTATAAAATTCTTGCATAAGAGAGCGTAGCATTCGAGGTGTTGCAGCATTATTATAGGCGCGCAATTGAATTCGCCCCGACAGACCAAATTGAGAACCAAATGAAACTGAACCCAAGACAAGATGAAGCCGTGAAATATGTTTCGGGCCCCTGTTTAGTATTAGCAGGCGCTGGATCGGGTAAAACACGTGTTATCACGAATAAGATTGCTTACTTGGTTCAAGAGTGTGGTTACAAGGCACGCAATATTGCAGCGGTAACTTTTACCAATAAAGCGGCACGCGAGATGAAAGAACGTGTGGGGCAAACTCTGGGTAAAGGTGAATCGAAAGGCCTGATCGTTTCGACTTTTCATACCATGGGCTTAACTATCATTCGTCGTGAATACAAAGCGCTGGGTCTGAAAGCGGGCTTCTCTCTATTTGATGACCAAGACCAGCTGGCGCTATTAAAAGAGCTAACAGAGAGACAGATCGATGGTGATAAGGATCTGCTGCGTGCTTTAATGAGCACCATTTCGAATTGGAAGAATGACATGCTGACGCCAGATCAGGCGAAAGCTCGAGCTCAAGGCGAACAAGAGCAGTTGTTTGCATTCTGTTTTGAGATGTATCAGAAACAGATGAAGGCATACAACGCGCTCGATTTTGATGATCTGATTGCGATGCCAGTATTGCTTCTGAAAACCAATCAAGAAGTGCGTGAGCGCTGGCAGTCTCGTATTCGCTATTTACTTGTCGATGAGTATCAAGATACCAACACCAGTCAATATGAACTGGTTCGTTTACTCGTGGGTGAACGCGGTCGTTTAACTGTGGTAGGCGATGATGACCAATCTATTTACTCATGGCGTGGTGCAAAACCGCAAAACTTGGTGCTGTTAGGTGAGGACTACCCTAACTTACGCTTGATCAAATTAGAGCAGAACTACCGCTCAACGAGTCGAATTTTGCGTGCAGCGAATATCTTGATCGCTAATAACCCACACGTTTATGAAAAGTCACTGTTCTCTGAGATCCCGGACGGTGAAAAGCTCAAGGTACTGAATGCTAAGAATGAAGAGCATGAAGCAGAGCGTATTACAGGTGAAATCATCGCTCACAAGTTTTTGAATCGCACAGAATATAAAGATTACGCAGTGCTGTACCGTGGTAACCACCAATCTCGCTTGATTGAAAAAGCGTTGATGCAGAACCGTGTGCCTTACAAAATTTCTGGCGGTACCTCTTTCTTCGCTAGAGCTGAGATTAAAGACATCATGGCTTACCTCCGCGTGTTGGTGAACCCTGATGATGACAACGCGTTTCTACGTATTGTAAACACACCACGTCGTGAGATTGGCCCGGTGACGCTTGAGAAGTTAGGCAGCTACGCCAACATGCGTGGCAAGAGCTTGTTTGAAGCCAGCTTTGAGATGGGTTTAGAGCAAACTTTGACTGGTCGTGGTTTAGAAAACCTGCGCCGTTTCAGCGATTGGATTGTTCGTATTTCTGATAATGCTGAACGTGGCAATACCGTTGAGGCTGTTCGCTCTTTAGTTCGTGATATTAACTATGAAGATTGGTTGTACGAAACCTCGGCAAGCCCGAAAGCTGCAGAGATGAGAATGAAGAACGTTTCTGATCTTTATAGTTGGATCGTTGCTGACCTTGAGGGTGACAACTACGACAAAGAAGAGAAGACCCTACGAGAGGTGGTTCAACGTTTAACGCTACGTGACATGATGGAGCGTGGTGAAGATGATGACGATGCAGACCAAGTTCAATTAATGACATTGCACGCATCGAAAGGCCTAGAGTTTCCGTATGTGTTCCTGATGGGAGCCGAAGAGGGTATCTTGCCACACCAAACCAGTGTCGATGAAGGTAACGTAGAAGAAGAACGTCGTCTTATGTATGTAGGGATTACTCGAGCGCAGAAAGAGCTGACCTTCACTAAGTGTCGTGAACGTCGTCAGTATGGCGAATTGATAAAGCCAACACAAAGCCGATTCCTTGATGAACTGCCGCATGAAGATGTGGAGTGGGAAAGCGTGAAGAAGCCTCAATCCGCAGAAGAACGAATGGAGAAAGGGCAGGCACACATTGCCAACATTCGTGCGATGTTCAATAAGAAGTGATGTTTGGCTCTAAATCGAGACCAATAAAAAGGTGACCATGAGGTCACCTTTTTTGAATTTGGTATTTTTAATTACAGATCGGCAAATTACAGGCCAGCAATCATGTGCTCGATAGCATCTTTGATTTCGTCGTCGGAACAGTCCATACATGAACCTTTCGCTGGCATAGCATTGAAGCCGTTGATTGCGTGGTCAGCTAGGATGTCGCGACCTTGGGCAATACGAGGACCCCAGTCACCAGCATCTCCTGTTTTAGGTGCGCCACTTACGCCAGATGCGTGACAAGCGATACAAAAGGTACCGTAAACTGCTGCGCCATCACGAGGGCCTGTTGGTTCTGCGACTACTGGCTCGCTGCCGACTAGGTAAACTTGGCCAACTGGTTTGATGCGTTCAGCAATAGCATCTTGCTCTGCTTCGCTTAGGCCTGAAGCCATAGCGCCAGTTGAAAAGGTTAAAACTGCGATGACAACGCTTAAAATTCGACGAGACATATCCATTAAACTCACTTTACATTCCCAAGGTAAGTACATGCTTACCAATTTATAGTGTTGGAAGGGTGTTTTGGCTTTATCAGCAAAGAGCAACTGTTAAACCAATGTAAATAATGGGTGATTATATCCCGATAAGTTGTTGCAATAAACAACAACTTATAAGCTGCGGTGGGTTGTAGTACTCAAATAAGGGGTTTATCACATATTAACTGTCGAAAAAGAGACCAAACAGAAAAAAAAGTTAAAAAAGTACTAGACGGCATAAGGTGATATACGTATTATTCCACTCCGCCGACAGGGCATGCGCCTGTAGCTCAGCTGGATAGAGCGTTGGCCTCCGGAGCCAAAGGCCGAAGGTTCGAATCCTTTCAGGCGCGCCATCCGGTCTCTTACTTAGGTAAGTGAGAATTGGCAAAAAGAAATAATGGTGGCTATAGCTCAGTTGGTAGAGCCCTGGATTGTGATTCCGGTGGTCGCGAGTTCGAATCTCGTTAGCCACCCCATTCTTTCTTTACAAAATATCGGTAGCTTCGGCTTCCAGTGTTGATTCATTCTTCCCAAGAGTCGATACAAAATTAGTCGGTGAATAGCGCAGCTTGGTAGCGCATCTGGTTTGGGACCAGAGGGTCGGGGGTTCGAATCCCTCTTCACCGACCACTATTTCAATAATCGCTTTTTAAGCGGTTATATAAAAGATTAGTGGTGGCTATAGCTCAGTTGGTAGAGCCCTGGATTGTGATTCCGGTGGTCGCGAGTTCGAATCTCGTTAGCCACCCCATTAATTTTGGTAACTTCATTGAAGTTCCCTGTTTGAGAAATCAAACGAAACGTCTCGGTGAATAGCGCAGCTTGGTAGCGCATCTGGTTTGGGACCAGAGGGTCGGGGGTTCGAATCCCTCTTCACCGACCACCTTAAGAAGCCTCGTCAGGAATGACGGGGCTTTTTTACATCTCTCGTTTCAGTAATCCTCAATTTTGAATGCTGGGACTTCAACCGCTTCGACATCTTGCCTGATGTCACCTCCGTAAATCTCCCCCCTCCATATAACAAGGCAGGCTCTTACCCTTTATCTTCATTATGGTGCTTATACGGAGCGATTTGCTTTATCAAATGTGCAGATCGATATCTAATTTTATATAAAACTAACCATCAATCATTCGACAAATTAATAGGTTTGGTCTAAGGATTTTTATGAAAAGTGAAATTTGACGTTAAATATGTTCTCTAAGGCCTGTATTTGACAGATTTCTTCGAATCTTGTTGTTTAAAAAATCCTTTGATTTATTGAGTCTTTCGTTTTTCTTGTTTGTATTTATCAAAATAATTCATATGGTTGAATGTGTGGTTAGGTTGGTTTTGTCTGGTTGTTTTGTTTGCTTAAATTGGTAAAGTTAGCGTTTGTTTCTATAGTGTTAATTGTTTTTTGGAATAATTATTTGATCTTGGTGATTGGTGGGGATATGTGCTTTGAATGATATGTTTAACTCTACAAGTACGCAGTAGTAAGGGGTTTGTGAGTATTTATTATTGGAAATATAATGCTGGTTTTTATTACTATATGCTATTCGAGTGAATACTTATGTGGCATTTTTACTTGCTAAGCGTTTAATGTCGACTTTTTATCCTATTTTTGTTGCTTTTCTGTGAATTATTTGCCAGATTGTCAACCGTATAAAATATCAGAACAATATTCTGGTAAGAATGGATTCAATTTTGCAGACAGGGCAGAAAGCTGCCAAAGCAGTAGAGGTCTGGTAATGTCACTTTTAGAAGTAAAAAATCTTCGTATCGAATACCCATCTCGTCATGGAGTTCACGCCGCAGTGAAATCACTTTCGTTCAACATTGAACGTGGTGAGATTGTTGGCGTTGTAGGCGAGTCTGGTGCAGGCAAATCAACAGTAGGTAATGCTGTGATCGATTTGCTGAGCCCTCCTGGTCGCATTGCTAGCGGCGAGGTATTTCTGGATGGTGAAAAAGTTTCAGGCTTATCTCCTGAACAGATGCGTTCTGTTCGCGGCTCAAAGATTGGTTTTATCTTCCAAGATCCAATGACTTCTCTTAATCCTCTATTCACAGTAGAACAGCAGTTAAAAGAGACGATTCATGCCAACATGAAGGTTTCGGATCAAGAAGCCTACCAGCGCTCATTAGATTTGATGAACCAAGTTGGTATTCCGCAACCAGAAAACCGTTTAAAGCAGTACCCACACCAATTCTCTGGTGGTATGCGTCAGCGTGTTGTTATCGCGATCGCACTGGCAGGTGAACCTGACCTAATCATCGCTGATGAACCAACAACCGCACTGGATGTTTCTATTCAAGATCAGATCTTGGGTTTGATTCGCGACCTATGTATTAAGAAGAATGTAGGTTGTATGTTGGTCACGCACGACATGGGTGTGGTATCTAATGTTACCGATCGCGTAGCCGTTATGTATCGTGGTGATTTGGTTGAGTTTGGTCCGACGGCGAAAGTCCTTGGTACTCCTGAACACCCTTACACGCACAGTCTTATCTCCGCGGTTCCGCGTTCAGATCGTAAACTTGATCGTTTTCCTCTTGTGAGCTACATCGAAGAAGCACATGAGATGGAACCACTTGATGTGAAAAACCACTGGTTAGGTCAAAGCCAAGACCACCGTGATTACACTGGTCCACTGTTGAATGTTGAAAACGTAAACTTGCGCTTTACTACCAAGGATTCTTTCTTTGAGAGTCGTCGTGAGTACGTTCAGGCGTCAAACAACGTGAGCTTTGAAGTACACGAAGGTGAAACTTTTGGTCTTGTTGGTGAATCTGGTTCGGGTAAATCAACGATTGCTCGTGTGATTGCTGGTTTGTACGCACCTAACTCAGGTAAGGTAACGTTTGAAGGCGTTGATCTTACGGGACTTAAATCTGAAAAAGAACGTCGCCCAATGCGTCGTCAAATGCAGATGGTTTTCCAAAACCCTTATACATCAATGAACCCTCGAATGAAGATATTCGACATCATTGCTGAGCCGATCCGATTCCATAAACTGACGCGTAACGAGAATGAAACTCGTCAGATCGTTAACGACCTGCTAGAGCACGTTGGTTTAGGCAAGATGGCTGGGGTTAAATACCCACACGAATTCTCAGGTGGCCAACGTCAGCGTATTTCTATCGCTCGCGCCTTGGCAACTCGTCCACGTCTTTTGATTTGTGATGAACCTACCTCGGCGCTGGATGTGTCGGTTCAGGCTCAGATCCTTAACCTATTAAAAGATTTACAAGACGAGCTCAACCTAACCATGCTGTTCATCAGTCACGATTTACCGGTTATTCGCCAAATGTGTGATCGTGTTGGTGTGATGCAAATGGGAGAACTATTGGAAGTAGCGCCAACTGAGCAGCTATTCCAATCGCCTCAGCATGAATACAGCAAACACCTAATTTCTTTAATGCCTGAATTTACAGGTTTAAGAGAAGAAAAAGCAGTGGCACAAGCCGCGGTATAAAAATCAGCAGGCTGGAGTTTAGCTTGCTAAAAACAATAAACAGACGCAAATACAACAACTAGGGATCTGGATTCCCGCATGAAGGAGTTATGCAATGAAAACCATGAAAAGCAAATTAGCAGTAGCTTTAATGGCAGCTGGCCTAAGCTTTAGTGCAGCAGCAGCAGATATTACCGTTGGCTACGCAGCTGACCCGGTATCACTTGACCCGCACGAGCAGCTGTCTGGTGGCACACTGCAAATGTCTCACATGGTGTTTGACCCTCTAGTACGTTTCACTCAAGAGATGGATTTTGAAGGCCGCCTAGCATCTAGCTGGGAGCGTGTTGATGAAACGACTTTCCGCTTTAACTTACGTAAAGGCGTGAAATTCCACTCTGGTAACGAACTGACTGCTGATGATGTTGTGTGGACTTTTGAACGTCTACAAGCTTCTCCAGACTTTAAGTCTATCTTCACGCCATACGAAAAAATGGTAAAAGTGGATGACTACACAGTTGAGCTAGTATCAAAAGCGGCTTACCCACTAGTACTACAAACAGCAACCTACATCTTCCCAATGGACAGCAAGTTCTACTCTGGTCAAACAGCGGAAGGTAATGACAAATCTGAGCTAGTTAAGCACGGTAACTCGTTTGCTTCGACTAACGTTTCTGGTACTGGTCCATTTATCGTAACGCAGCGTGAGCAAGGCGTTAAAGTAACGTTCGAGCGTTTCAACGATTACTGGGACACAGAAACTGAAGGTAACGTAGACAAGCTAACACTTGTGCCAATCAAAGAAGATGCAACGCGTGTAGCAGCACTTCTTTCTGGCGACGTTGATATGATTCACCCTGTTGCGCCAAACGATCACAAGCGTGTTAAAAAAGCTAAGAACATCGATCTAGTAACGCTACCTGGTACTCGTATCATTACGTTCCAAATGAACCAAAACAGCAACGAAGCACTGAAAGATGTGCGCGTTCGTCAAGCAATCGTTCATGCGATTAACAATGAAGGTATTGTTAAGAAAATCATGAAAGGTTTCGCGACAGCTGCTGGTCAGCAGAGCCCAACAGGCTACGCGGGTCACAACGAAGATCTAGTTCCTCGTTACGATCTGAAAAAAGCGAAAGAGCTGATGAAAGAAGCGGGCTACGAAGACGGCTTTACACTAACTATGGCAGCGCCTAACAACCGTTACGTGAACGATGCGAAAGTTGCGCAAGCGTCTGCGGCAATGCTGTCTAAGATTGGTATCAAAGTTGATCTTAAGACAATGCCTAAAGCACAGTACTGGCCAGAATTTGATCTATGTTCAGCAGACATGATGATGATCGGCTGGCACTCAGATACTGAAGATTCAGCTAACTTCAACGAGTTCCTAACAATGACTCGTAACGAAGAGACTGGCCGTGGTCAATACAACTGTTCTGGCTACTCAAACCCAGAAATGGATGCGATTGTAGAAGCTTCTAATACTGAAACTGACCCAGTTAAGCGTTCTAAGATGCTGAAAGGCGTTGAAGCAACACTTTACAACGATGCAGTCTTCGTTCCTCTACACTGGCAGAGTGAAGCGTGGGGTGCGAAATCTAACGTAGGTGCAGCAGACGTAGTAAACCCAATGGTTATGCCTTACTTCGGCGACCTAGTTGTAAAATAATCTAGCTTGCTAGAATCGAGAGCCTGAAGCTTTCAGGCTCTCAATATTATTAAGATATAGATTTAAGTTTCGGTATTTGGTCTTCCTTCAGTCTGGCTAAATACCTTTTTTAAGACTGAATTTTTTTGTTGTCTAGTCGCGGATTTCGATTAGATAGTCATGGATAGATAAGGGGCAAGGAATGGTTACGTTTCTGGTCAAGCGCCTGTTTCAGGCACTGATAGTGATGTTTGTGATCAGTTTGGTGGCGTTTGCCATTCAGGATAACCTGGGCGACCCGTTACGTGAGTTAGTCGGTCAATCTGTTTCAGAGGCGGAGCGTCAAGCGCTACGCGATGAACTCGGCTTAAATGATCCCTTCGTTACAAAATACTCTCGCTTTGTAGGCGCAGCTCTACAGGGTGATCTTGGTACTTCATACTTCTTTAAGCGACCTGCAGTTGATGTGATTCTAGATAAACTAGTGGCAACTCTGGAGCTGGTATTTGGTGCTTCTTTAATTATTGTTTGTATGTCGATCCCACTCGGCGTTTACTCTGCGATTCACCCAAAAAGCTTTTTTACCAAATTGATTATGGCAGGCAGTAGTGTCGGTATCTCGGTTCCTGTTTTCTTAACTGCAATCATGCTGATGTATGTGTTCTCTATCGAGCTCGGTTGGCTGCCGTCATTTGGACGTGGTGATACGGCCAACTGGTTTGGTTGGGAGTCTGGCTTCTTAACGCTAGATGGCCTTGCACACTTAGTACTGCCGAGTATTGCTCTAGCATCTATCATGCTGCCGCTGTTTATTCGTCTAGTTCGTTCTGAAATGTTAGAAGTTCTAAGTTCTGAATACATTAAGTTTGGTAAAGCGAAAGGCCTAGCGCTAAACAAAATCTATTACCAACATGCATTGAAAAACACCATGCTACCGGTACTTACCGTTGGTGGTGTTCAGATTGGTACTATGGTGGCATACACCATTCTTACTGAGACGGTTTTCCAGTGGCCAGGTACAGGTTTCTTATTCTTAGAAGCGATTAACCGAGTGGATACTCCGCTGATTACCGCATACGTTATTTTTGTTGGTCTTATTTTCGTCGTGACTAACACAATTGTTGATTTGCTTTACGGTGTTATCAACCCAACCGTTAACATCACAGGGAAAGGAGCATAATCATGGAACAGACATCGACAGTGCCGTCTCGCTGGGAACGTTTTAAGCAATCAGACATTGTGTATTACTTCTTACGCGACAAAGTGGCAATGGTGAGTTTCGCCATTTTCTCAATCTTCTTAGTGATGGCACTAGCTGCCCCTATTCTAGCGCCAACAGACCCGTACGACGTGACATCGATTGATATCATGGACTCAGAGCTGCCACCATCATGGATGGAAGACGGCGAAGAACGTTTCTTGTTAGGAACGGATGAGCAAGGCCGTGATATTTTATCGACTATGCTTTACGGTTCTCGTCTATCACTGACCATTGGTTTCTTAGCGGTAGGTCTACAACTGACGCTTGGTATTATCATTGGCTTGTCTGCAGGTTACTTCGGTGGCCGTATTGATAGCTTCTTGATGCGCTTCGCAGATGTTCAGCTTTCATTCTCAACCATGATGGTTGCGATCATTGTCTCGGCCATCTTTAAGGCAAGTTTCGGGAGTGATTTTTATGCACAATACGCTGTGGTGATGCTGGTGGTGATCATTGGTATCGCAGAATGGCCGCAGTATGCGCGTACTATTCGTGCATCAGTATTAGCAGAGAAGAAGAAAGAGTACGTAGAAGCGGCACGTGTGATGGGCTTTAGAGCACCTCGTATCATGTTCCGTCATATTCTGCCTAACTGTTTATCACCGATTTTGGTTATCTCTACAGTACAGGTGGCAAATGCCATCATGTCAGAAGCGGCACTTTCTTTCCTAGGTTTAGGCCTTCCAGTCGACCAACCCTCACTGGGTGCTCTGATTAGTACTGGTTTTAACTACATCTTCTCAGGAGCATGGTGGATCACTGCATTCCCAGGTGTGCTTTTGGTGACATTGGTTCTAGTTATCAACCTACTAGGCGACTGGTTACGTGACGTGTTTAACCCGAAAATCTATAAAGGGTGATAGTTCAGTTTGATTTTTAGTAAAAAAAATCACTAAACTAAGAGTCGTAAGCAATTACGGCTCTTTTTTTGCTTAATGAATTTGGAACTTAGTACCATTGATAGAGTCAATAGTACTTAAAATGGAATTCATGTTTTATCGACATTTGTTCGGTAATAATTAGCCCCTAGAGGGTTTAAGTGGTGGTTATGAAGTTGACAATGAATGTTGTATGTCGTGCTGTGGTTAGAAATTATCGTATGGGGCTTATTGCTGCATCCCTGTTGGTATCAAGCCAAGTTAATGCCGAATCGGTTCTATGCGATGCGACTCAGGCAAGCACCAATCAGTTACCACAGCTAGAACAATCATGTCCGATTGGTAAAGGTGTTTGGGGCAGTAAAGCGCCTAAACATCATTCAGATAATGAGCTGTTTTGGGTTCAATGTGGTTTGTTGAATAAGCCTTTGTCACTGAGCAAAGCAAAGCCATTGTATGAGAAGATTTCAACTAACGTATGGATGAAGCCCGAAGGTGGAGACTATCGCTGCCTAATTGGTCCTTATTCTACTTTCTCTGATGCGAGAAAAGACTTAGCTCAGGTACGTAAGGTTTCTGGCTATGGCGAAGCCTTTATTCGTATGGTTGATAAATCGAAGACCTCTTCTTCACAACCGGTCGTGACCAAAGCAATGAAGTCAAAAACGGCAGAGCCAAAAACGGTTAAGCATCAAGCCCCAGTTAAGGCTAAAGTAGCAGCGAAACCAGCGCCGAAGCCGATAGCTGCTGCTCAAAAAACTGCAGTCGCGAGTGCTGCTGCTCAAAAAACTGCAGTCGCGAGTGCTGCTGCCATTCAAGCTTTCCCTAGTCATGGTGCAAATTCAGACAATGATCTGAACATTGAAATACGCATGACAGCGAGTGTTGCGGGTAGTAAATATGCGATTCCTTATCTTTTAGGTGATGAACAACAGTTTTATATGGAGCAAGGTAAACCTTGGAGCCGACTCGATTACGACAGTGCCGAATTAGTATGTGATAAGATTAATATGACGCTGTTGACTGAAAAGCAGTGGCAAAGTCTCTTAGGGTCGAAGGTCATGGAAAATCAGAACTGGCCAATGCATCTACCTTATTGGGGAGCAGATAAAAAAGGCCTGTTTACTAACGGTAACGTAAACCAGCTTAAAGGCTCCTCACTACTTAATGTGATGTGTGTGAAATAACGAAGACGTGCGTAATACCAAATAAGCCTCAGCCATTGCTGTAATGCCGATCGTTTAA
>NZ_JBFRVM010000152.1:0-13269 GCF_041475145.1 Vibrio sp. 10N.222.49.A3 | reverse complement strand
GAGAACATGCTTCGTGAGAGATACCTTCCATCAGACAGCCATCACCCATGAATGCATAAGTGTAGTGGTCTACGATGTCGTGGCCTTCTTTGTTGAACTGTGCCGCAAGTGCTTTCTCAGCCATCGCCATACCAACAGCGTTGGTGATGCCTTGACCTAGAGGACCTGTAGTCGTCTCGATACCTGGTGCGTAGCCGTACTCTGGGTGACCTGGAGTCTTAGAGTGCAGTTGACGGAAGTTCTTAAGATCTTCAATTGAAAGCTCGTAACCTGCTAGGTGAAGCAGAGAGTAGATCAGCATTGAGCCGTGGCCGTTAGACAGGATAAAACGGTCGCGGTCAGCCCATTCTGGGTTTGACGGGTTGTGGTTTAGGTGAGAGCGCCAAAGTACTTCAGCGATGTCAGCCATACCCATAGGTGCGCCAGGGTGACCAGAGTTTGCTTGTTGTACGCCGTCCATGCTTAGAGCACGAATAGCGTTAGCTAGATGTTTGCGGTTCATAATTGCTTCCAAAATTGATTCGAAATTAAAAATTCGTGGATAGATGTAAAAGAGGAACGAAATTCGTTCCTCTTATTTATTCGGTAGTGATTACAGCTTAGCTGCGATCATGTCTTCTAGTTTGCCTTGATCTACGGCGAAGTTGCGGATGCCTTCAGCTAGCTTCTCTACAGCCATTGGGTCTTGGTTGTGATCCCATAGGAACTCAGCGTGAGTCATTGCAGCAGGACGCTCTTTAGTACCGTTAGAGTCGATTAGCTTCTCTACTACTTCGCCTTCAGCTGCTTCTAGGTCAGCTAGAAGTTGAGGAGCGATAGTTAGACGGTCACAGCCAGCAAGTTCAAGGATCTCGCCGATGTTACGGAAGCTTGCGCCCATAACAACAGTCTTGTAACCGTGCTCTTTGTAGTAGTTGTAGATGTCTGAAACAGAGATTACGCCTGGATCTTCTGAAGCTTCGAAATCACGACCTTCTTTCGCTTTGTACCAGTCCATGATGCGACCAACGAAAGGAGAGATTAGGAATACGCCAGCTTCAGCACAAGCACGAGCTTGAGCGAAAGAGAATAGAAGCGTTAGGTTACAGTTGATGCCTTCTTTCTCTAGGATTTCAGCAGCACGGATGCCTTCCCAAGTAGAAGCCAGTTTGATAAGGATGCGGTCGTTAGTGATGCCAGCGTCGTTGTACATTTTGATAAGTTGACGAGCTTTAGCAACGCTGCCTTCCATATCGTAAGAAAGACGAGCATCTACTTCAGTAGAGATGCGGCCAGGTACAACGTTAAGGATTTCTTTACCGATGTTCACGTTAAGCATGTCACAAGTGTCTTGAACTTGTTGTGCTTTGTCGCCACTTTGCGCTTTAGCGTATTCGATAGAAGCATCGATTAGAGGTGCGTACTCAGCAATTTGAGCGGCTTTAAGAATTAGAGATGGGTTAGTTGTTGCATCTTCAGGAGTGTACTTGCTGATAGCTTCGATATCGCCAGTGTCAGCTACAACAGTTGTTAGTTTACGAAGTTGCTCTAATTTATTGCTCATTTTGATCATCCTATGTATCGCAGAACACCCCTTTAATGGGAGAGGTGTGGGCATTTGCAAGCGAACTAATGAAGTTCCTCATGGTTGTACCAGTGAGTCAAACTTACATTAATTTAAATTTTTCTTCGAACGAACATTTGCACAGAACATTTGATCGCTCGATGAGTAAATGATGTAGCCATATTTATCCGATCTAGCCCCAAAGTCAACGGTAAATAGTGCTGTATGGTGACTTCAGTCAAATATATTTCGCTCTAGTAATCATGGGGTATGCAAGCAAACGTTTAACGAACAAAGTGAGGTGAATTAATCAACACCAAAACTATGGTTATGATGCTGAGCAAATGCTCCTTGATGTTACATATGTTCGGGGTGTAAGCTTGTGTATCACTTACTGAGCTCTCCTTTATTAGGAAGTGCAGCAGGTAAAATAATTGTTAAATATTGGTTGAGTGGTATATGAGTAACAATATCCAAGATGTTTCCGAAGAAAACACTGATCTCCTAACCGAAGTCGCCGTTGCCTACTATCAAGATGGTGCGACTCAAGAAGAGATCTCTAAAAAATTCTCTATCTCTCGTGCAAAGGTTGGTCGAATGCTCAAACAAGCCCGCGATGAAGGGATTGTCGAGATCACCGTGAAATACCACCCAGTATTCAGCGCGAAGATCGAACAACGTTTGATCGAACGATTTGGTGTTAAGCGTGCACTGGTTGCATTAGACCAACCGAATGAAGAGAAGCAGCGGTTACAGGTTGCGGGCTTGGTGTCGAACTACTTAACGAGCACCCTAAAAAACGGCATGGTAGTCACGGTTGGCCAAGGTCGAAACGTATCGTCGGTTGCTCACCATACTGGCGTAATTACCCCACGTGACTGTAAATTCGTATGTGGTATCGGCGGCATTCACCCAAGAGGCGGTATGTTTAACGCCGACCATATATGCAGACAACTAGCGAAAAAGTACGGCGGATCTTCTGAAACCTTGTACGCGCCTGCTTATGCAGAGAACAAAGCACAAAAATCCGCGTTCATGGAAAACAGTACTGTTAAGCAAACACTCGATCTAGCTCGTAAGGCAGATGTTGCATTAGTGGGTATTGGTGACATGAGTGAAAACAGCTATATGGTCGACCTAGGTTGGTTTACGGCGGGAGAGGTCGTTCAATCTCGTTTACTACAAGGAGTGGTGGGTGACTTTGCGGGTTATGACTTTTTCGACGTGCATGGTAAAGCGGCAAACACAGTAATGAGTGACCGAGTCATCGGCTTAGGTTTGGAAGAGTTCCGTCCTATCGCTGAAGTAATCGCCATCGCTGCCGAGAACAGTAAGCCATTAGCTCTGTTAGGTGCACTAAGAACAGGTGTGGTTGATGTTATTGCGACTAGTGTAAGTAATGCTTTAACGGTGCTTAACTTGGATGAGCAGATGAAACATGCTGAGTTAGATGATTAGCAAAATATAAACCAGGGGAGCCCGTTTTGGCTCCCTTTTGCTCTCGCTAAAGAATAGGTTCTGACTCTTTACTCGTGATTTTAGGGAGCGAGGAGAGATACGTGCACAGTTCGTCATAAGGAATAGGACGAGAGAAGTAGTAACCTTGCATCAAGTCACATCCACATGCTTTTAGAATCGCGAAGTGTTCGTTTGATTCTACGCCTTCTGCCAGCACCACCATACCGAAATTTTTACCGATAGCGATGATGTTCTGGACCATTGTTAGTGACTGTTGATCGACTGCTATGTTTTCAATGAAACTCTTATCAATCTTAAGTTCGTCGATAGGGAGTGCTTTTAACATGCTCAATGACGAGTAGCCCGTACCGAAGTCATCTAGAGAGATCTTAATATCGTTTTCTTTGAGGGCTTCAAACAGTGGTTTCACTATAGCCACATCTTCAATGAACAAGCTTTCAGTAATCTCGAGCGTTAAACAGCTTGGTGAGAACTGATATTTCTCAAGCGTAGCGAATAGGTGTTCTGAGAACGACTTATGTGAAAACTGACGTACGGATATATTGATCGAAAGACCGATCTTTTGTTCTATCGTTCGGTGTAAATGAGCGATCTGCATAACGCTGGATTCAATAATAAAGGTGCCGAGTTTTTGCATTAAACCTGTACTTTCAGCAATAGGAATAAATACGTCTGGCGGGACAAAACCCAGTTCATCATCTACCCAACGCACAAGCGCTTCTACACCGTGAGTACTTTCATCGGCACGAACCAATGGTTGAAAAACCATAAATAAAGCTTGTTTATCGATAGCGATACGAAGCCTTTGTTCTACTCTCATTTTGTAGAGGTGGGCGTCTTGCATCTCAGTCGTAAAAATACTGTATGAGTTTTGCTGCTGTTTCGCTTTGTACATCGAAATATCGGCAGAGCGTAACAGGCTATCTAAATCTCTTCCGTGGTCTGGGAAGCGGGCAATACCTACACTGCAACTCAACAAAAATTGAGCGCTTTCAACTTCATAAGGTTGAGAAAGTACTTCAATAATTCGTTCTGATAGTCGCTTAATTTCAGATTCACTACTCAAGGGTGTTAAAAACAAGAACTCATCACTGGATTCTCGTACCAATAGGCTGACTCTGGAGCGGAACCGCATCAAACGTAATGCAATTTGTTTGAGCACCTTGTCTCCGAAGTCATGTCCATGGGTATCATTAACACATTTGAAGTTATCGATGTCGATAAACAGCATTGAGAATGGGTCTGACTCATCTTCAATCCACTTGCCAATGTTTTTACGCATATAGGAGCGGTTGGGGAGAGAGGTTAATGGATCGTGATTGGCTTGGTAAATCAATTGGCTGCGAGTTCGTTGTTCGTTCTTCGCAATCGATTTTACTAAAAAATAGAAACCAAACTGAAGAACAACAAAAACAAAGAAAAGAGCACCGAACTCTTTTGCGAATATACCATCAACGTGTTCTAGGTCTGTACGGCCGACAACCCAAAGCTTGTAGTCTGGAATGTATTTAGCGCTAACGAGCGATGGGAAAGCGCTATCATCGATACAGAAAGAATATGTGTATTTTCCTGTTTTCGCTTCTTTGACGCTGACAGTCACTTGCTCAGAAAAGCTTTTGGTAATGCGATCCATTAGAACGTTATCAACCGGTTTTAAATAAGCGTCTAGCGACTCGATATCGCTAGAAAAAAACTGACGATAGTTGTCGGTTCTAAGTAGAGTTAACGTGTTGTAATTGCCTGCGTGCGCATTGTTTTCAAACAAAATTGTGCTGTCTAAGCGTAAACCTGCGGTCATGACTGCATCAACGTTCTTGCCATCGAGAGAAATGGATTTTCTCATTGGGATCACGAGGCTGTTAAGAGAATCATGGAAATAAGTGCGCCCCAAAACCATTTTATTACTAGATACAGCCTCTAGAAATGAGTCTTTGGTGTATGGGAGATCCAGTAAGTTAAATTGGTCAGACAGCTGTAGGTTTGAGCTGATTGACAGGTAATCCCCTTGAGGATTTAGTAACCCGAAAGCGGCTATTGCAGGATGAGTATCAAGCAGTTTATCTAATATTGGTCGAATTTGAATCGAAGCCGTTCGGGTAAAGTCGGACTGCTGAGCAAGTTGATGCCCAACCACTTCAAGCAGTGCTTCTTGGCTAGTTAATAGAGAGTTTACTGAGCTAGAGAAGATCTCGACTTGGATATGTTGTTGCTTGGTAAAGTCATCTCTGTTTGATTGCCACTTGGTTATGCCAAAGGCGCTGAAAAGTATCAGGGTAAGCAGCACGATCAGAGCGTACAGCGACCAGATATTTTTCTTAAATAGAGCCATGAGATGCCTTTTGTTGGTGACTACTTTTAACAGACTGCAAGTGACAACGTTTATATCGCCAGTGTGATTAATACAACGAGGCATAAAACATCAGAGATGAATATATCAATGATTAAATAGTGTAACGGCTACGAACAGAGATTCTTGAATGAAATATTAACACTCATAAACGTGCTGACAATTAACTCATGATTAATCACAGTTTTTGTTAGAAACCGGATGGCTCTACACATAGGTAGTGTTAACTCTGTCACTACCTAGGTGTCTTCAAGTGACTACGTCTTCAAGTTACAACCGTGTTAAACGCTTGAGTTAATAAGTGCCTAGCTGATTGAGCAATAAGATGCTTAAGTGTCATGGGCTTCAGCCATAACCTTTAGTAAGCTCCGTATGCATGCGCAGTATATTCTAACAGTATCATTAAGCGAAGCTGAATTACTTTTTAGTTACGGCAATAGGTAGTTTTTCATTTGCGCCCCATTCAGTCCATGAGCCATCGTAAACGCCCATATCACTTGAATAACCAGCCAGTTTAGCGGCTAATAAAATGATGCAAGCCGTCACACCAGAGCCACAGCTAAAGAACATAGGTTGAGAGGGGGTTAAGTTCAGAGTCGAGAAAATGTCAACTAACTCTTCTTGAGGTTTCAATTTACCTGCATTTAAGACTTGTGCGAACGGCAAGCAAACTGAGTTTGGGATGTGGCCACTACGTAAGCCTTCACGTGGTTCTGGAACTTCTGAATCGAAGCGAGCTTGAGAACGTGCATCCAGAATGTTTGCACTTTTGTCATCGGAGTAGTTTTGGATTTGCTGAGCATTTACAAAGTGGTTGTCTTGAATTTGGCCTTCAAAATTGCCCGCTTTGACTTCGGTGCGATAGTCAGTCTCTGTCGCGTAACCGGCTTTTATCCAAGCAGGTAAACCGCCATCTAAGATGTATACGTTGTTATGTCCCATTGCCATAAACATCCACCATGCGCGAGGCGAGGCAAAAGTTCCTGAGTTATCGTAAACCACTATCGTACTGTCTTGATTGATACCAATTTCTTGTGCGCGTGTATTGAAGTGTTTTTCGGTCGGGAACATGTGAGGGAGTAGAGTGTGCTTGTTACAAAAGTTTTTGTCGTAGTCGAAACGAATCGCACTAGGTATCATTTGTCCTTTGATCTTTTCTGACTCACTTGGGATCTGAAATTCGATACTGGCGTCGAGGATTACAATATTGTCTTCTTCTAGCAAACGTTGTTGAAGTTGTTCTGGTGAAATGAGTGGCTGATTCATTCTTCTTATATCCATTCTTGTTGTTATATCGGCGACTAAGGCGCAGCCCGGCAGTGGATGAACTGATAGCTGCTTTGTCCGGTTATTTGATTGTTTAATGTATCAAGCACGACCACAGAATCAAGAGGGCAGTCTGTTGTTGGTGGAATGGAAACGCGAAATATTTCGTTGTCTTGAGTTTCAACCGTGAGGTAGCGCCTATGTCCGTCTAGGGATTGAGTGAGCGTATTGGAGATGACTCTGGCTTCAATGTGTTCTCCGGTAGAAGATGTCATCGGGAAATAGGTGAGAAATAAAAGTAGCCCAATACCAATCAATAATATAACGAATCCTATTTTCAACTGTTTCATAAAGTAAGCCTTTGAAAGTCATTTTTAAAAGATAAGACAGGCTTTCGATAAAGTGAACATAACCAGTACTGAAAATTGAAATTGCGCCCAAATAAAAAGGTGAGCCTCATTGCTCACCTTTATGCATTGTTATTCGACTTTCGACTTTCGACTTCGAGACTGCTGCCTAACTTCACTGAATTTAGCCATTGTCTAAGTTAACTCAGCGCATTTTATTCCTTTCTGTTTACCAAGTGATTTGTGAACCGTTACTTGCAACGACTTGTTGTAATGGTGCTTGACCGTCATAAAACCAGATTTCGATCAACAGAGTATCTTCGCTTAAAGGCGCCGCAAAGTTGGAGGTGAATGTTCCGTTGTCTAAAGGGCCGCCAATGACCTTACTTGAGTAATCCGGCTTGTAGGTTGAATCTGCTCTTGTGGTAAATCGGCTATATACAGATACAAACGAACGATCGGTTGAGATGTTACTGATATCAATACTGAGGTCGAATTGATCTACAGAGTTGTAATCGAAACCATCAGGGATTACGAGCTCATCCATTTTGTACGCTTGCGGGCCGTTGGAGATAACCCCATTAACTGGTGTCGGTGCAGGATTTATAGCGACATTGACTGGTGTTGAGGCCACTGATGGTGATGTAACGGGCGCTGATACCACAGGTGCTGACGCTGCTGGTGTTTGTGTCGCTGGTGTTGATGTCACTGGTACTGTCACCGCTGGTGTTGAAGGCGATGGGTTAGGAGTTGATGCTCCTCCATCGCCGCCTCCGCCACCACACCCTACCAACGTTAGTGATGCGATTAGTAATGGAATACGTATTGACTGCGACTGAGCCGTATTTTTCTTAAGTGCAGCATTCGACAGACTAGATAAGATAGCATTGTTAAAGTTCCGGCGACCGTTTGTTACTGTCTGTTTAATTGGCATCTTCATAATCATTCTCCTAAGGCAAGTAACATTGGTCAGCGGCAGGTGTTTGGAACCAATCGGTGGATTGAGTACCGCCGGATTCAGCAAAGTTCGCAAAGTTTGGATAGGCGGTGACGATATCTACATATTCCAGTGGCCATTGCCATTCCGTGTCTGAAGTAATCAGCAGTGCCCACGGGTGGTTGTCTGCAGTTTTGAAATATTTGCCTGTTGATGGATTGCTGTCATCAACGCCTAGTCCTGCTTCAAAGAGATTAGCGGTATCAAACGCCTCGGTTGGAGCTTGGTCTGGCAAGTGCACCTCCCAGCTGCGCCCTGGATGTAGAGGTAGGTTTTCACCATGATAATACCCAGGCGTCGCGAAAATAAATGGGTCGTAAGGCATGTCAGTCCAACTGTCAGTACTCACTCCATCGCCAGCTAAAGTAATCCCGATTTGGAAAGCGAATTGCTCATCTTCTTTACAAGAGCTGATGGTGCGGTAGAAGGTACAACTAGTACTGATTTTCTCTGTAAGGTCGTTAGCAATAACAAAGATTGCCTCGCTACGTCCTTGCTCCAAGTCTAAATCAGTGAACACACCATTGTGCTTCATGTAAGAGCTTCCGCTACTCACTAAACTTGGGTCTAGATTAGGAAGTCGAACCGCAAAACCATTTCTGTACGAAGCACCTACTGCAGCAAGACGTCCATCGATGGTGGATTTAACCACTTTTCCGTCTTTTAAGATCTCTGTGATGCGATACATAATCACAGCATCATTCATGTCGTAATCAGCTTTATAAGGCCAGTTATCTTCATACGCCAAGGTTGCGTAACCAGAAGCACTTGGGAAGTAACGGGCTGTAGCGCCGTCGTTAAGAACATCAACTTGAATATCAACTACCTCACCAGATGTCGAACCACCAAAGTAGCTCAGGTTGGTTTGTTGGCTGAATCTGAAGCGAGCCCAAGTAGTCCCCGTTAGTGCGTTGATATCGACATTTAGGAACAGATCGTTTTCACCAGCATCCAGTTGGTAGTCGGTAAATACTTGCTCGTTAGCACCATCGAAGCTGCCATCTTGGTTCCAGTCAATCCACGCCGAAAGGTAACCGGTTGTTGAAGCTTCAATCACCACTTTTGAATCAAGCCCGGCTTCAAGCGCCGTAACAAAACCGATACCACCGTTTGCCCACTCGTCATCAATGCCAACACTTTCATCCGATTGTGGAGTTACGTAGCCATCAAGGTCGGCATCGGGTGCATCAGTGCCTAACCAAGTCACACCGTCAAGTTCATGTCGAGGACCATTGCTGGCGAGTAGGGTTAGGTAGCTGTCTGGTGCATCACCAAAGTCGATGTTGGAATCTTCATCCACAACTGGCGCATTCGCACAACGAGCGCCATCATTTTGATTAGAAGAAGGCCCATTCGATACAAATTCAACGGCTGGAACAATTCCTGCTGCGATATTGCTCGCGTTGTCTGGAGACAGATTGATACGGTAGATTTTCCCGTCTTGATTTCGAGATACGTAGTAATAGCCGTTTACATCAAAATAACCCGATCCGAATGTACCTAACTCACCAGTATCACCGATGTAAGTTTCGGCACCGGTTGTAGGATTGAAGCTGTATAAGCCTCCGGAGTTATTATCGATACCATATAAAGAACCATCACTTGGGTGGAAAGCGAAATCAGTCAGTTTTACGGTTGCCGGGCTACCAGCTATTTTGTTAACTGTAACAGTCGCGTTTGGGTCGGCGTCTAACGGCGATAGATCAACGGTGAACAAGCCTTTTCCTGTACGATAAAGGTAATACACATGGTCATAGACATCGCCGACATAGAAAGTGTGATCGGTTGGTAATCCACTGGTATTGATCACTTCTGCTTGGAAATCCTGTCCAAGGCGCACCAAGCGTTTGTTGGTAGTGTCATAGCCATAAATATATCTGTCTTGAAAGTCTAAACCAACACCATTGATATTGGCGTTCATGCCCGTATCGTCTTCTAACAGGGTGGTTGAGCCTGTCACTAGGTTCACGCCCCAAACTTGTACGGGTGTCGATTGGAATAGGTAAGCCTGGCTCGGACAGGTATCGAATGGCGCTGCGTTGGCGACCAAAGGCGCACTTAATAGCAAACTTAACGTTGTAATTCTCATATCTACATCCTTGTCATAGAAGGTCTAGATATTTTTACAAGTTACGTGCCACTTTTAAGTTGTTGATTTTTATTGTTTATATTCTAAACTGCTGAGATGTGCAATATATTCTCAAAATGAGAATTCAAATGAAACTAATCTTTTATAGATCACTTCAAATTGATAAATTGATAAATTGATAAATTGATAAATCGATTTGAGAAGCTGATGTTGAGACCTAAAAAAGCCCTGACTTTTAGTCAAGGCTTAGGTTGTCGATTAGAGGGGGGATATGCTTAGTCTATCCGCACACCGAGCAATTAGGCATCTTCATTAAATTCATTTCACGCCAGCTGTGAGACATGGCATCGAGAATTAAAAGTTTGCCTTGCTTTGGTTGTCCAAACTTAGCAATAACTTTGATAGCTTCCAAAGCCTGAGCTGCGCCCACCATGCCAACTACCGGTGCCATCACACCGGCTTCAACACAGGTTAGTGCAGCGTTGCCGAATAGAGCACTCAAGCACTGATAGCACGGCGCGTCAGTATCTTGATAAGTGAATACGCTGATCTGGCCTTCCATACGAATAGCAGCACCAGAAACTAATGGTGTTTTCGATGCGTAGCACAAGCGGTTCAACTGATTACGTGTTTCTACGTTGTCACTTGCGTCGAGAACAAGCGAGTGAGTTTCAATCAACTTGCCAAGTGCTTGGTCATCAAGCCTGTGGTCGACAGTTTCAATTGTCAGATGAGGGTTCAATACCTGCAGCGACTCAGCGGCAGAATCGACCTTCTTCTTGCCAATATCAGCATCGGTGTGAAGGACTTGTCGTTGTAAGTTTGAAAGCTCGACAATATCATCATCGATCAGTGTCAGCTTACCAATGCCCGCAGTCGCAAGGTATTGAGCGGAGGCACAACCTAAGCCTCCAGCCCCTAATACTAAGATTGAGCTCTGCTTTAGTGCTTCTTGGCCTTCAAAATCAAACTGCTTAAGAATGATTTGACGGTTGTAGCGAAGCATCTCTGCGTCAGACAGTATTTCCATCAGTAAGCCTCGTTAGTAAAGCGTCGAGTTAAACAGTTGGATCTGAACCGTTTCACCGACTTCAACACGGCCGCGTTCGCGCTCTAGTACCACAAAGCAGTTTGCTAAACTCATTGAGCGGAAAGCGCCAGAGCTTTGGTTACCCGTTGTTTCTACCACAAATTGACCGTTTTCAATCGAGTAAATGCCACGCTGGTAATCAGTGCGGCCTGGGCCTTTTTTGAATGCAGACTTGGTGATAGCAGGAATAGATTCCGGAGCTGTCCACGCTGTGTGACCAGCCAATTTAGCAAGCATAGGTTGAACCAAAACATACATGGTCATCATCGCCGATACTGGGTTACCCGGTAAGCCACAGAACCATGCGTTATCCAATTCACCAAATGCGAACGGTTTACCGGGCTTGATAGCTAGCTTCCAGAAGCCGATTTGACCGAGTTCTTCCAAAATATCTTTGGTGTAATCTGCTTCGCCAACGCTTACGCCGCCAGAAGTCACAACCACGTCTGCTATTTGCTGTGCTTTCTCGAAGGTCTCTTTAAGCGTTGCAGGGCAATCTGGGATGATGCCTAGGTCTATAGCTTCACAACCAAACGCTTCAATCAGCGGTTTAATGCCGTAGCGGTTGCTGTCGTAGATCTGACCGTCTTCAAGCGGTTGACCTAATGGCTTTAGCTCATCGCCGGTAGAGAAGAATGCGACTTTAGGCTTCTGTAACACAGTCACGTGGCTCACACCCAGCGAAGCAATCATTGGAATGTCACGAGGTGTTAAACGTTCACCGCGGCTAAGAACGATATCACCTTGTTTGATGTCATCACCAGTAGGGCGAATGTTATTGTTCAGCTTGATGTCGTCTTGTTGAATTTCAATGCCAGTATCAGTTTCAACCGTATTTTCTTGCATGATTACGGCGTCACAACCCTCAGGGATCTTTGCGCCAGTCATAATGCGAATACAGGTGTTGCTTGGCCATTCACCTTCGAACGGTTGGCCTGCAAAAGATTTGCCTGCTAATGGTAGTACTTTACCGTTCTCTAGGTCTGCTAAGCGCAGTGCATAGCCATCCATTGCTGAGTTATCAAAAGGAGGTACGAAAATAGGGGAAAGAATATCTTCAGCAAGGACATAACCTAATGCTTCAGCAAGAGGTAGAGATAAAGTCGTTTGGATTGGTTTGATTGGTGATAGCAGCTTATCTAGTGCTTCTTCAATTGGCATTAAGCCCGGAGCGTCGCAACAGCCCATGATTGAAATCCTTTGGTCGTTATTATTTTGATTTAGTGGTTGGCAATAGTGGCTCCATAATTATCAAATCACAGATGTTCGCCAACGAAATTGCAGCCACTTTAGCATAGTTTAAGCCCCGTAAATAATGACCTCCCTTAAAATATGGGTGTATTTAATCAAAATTCCGAGTATCCTTGTTTGCCATCCAGAAGGGGTATTAAAAGAGGAAGTTCAATGTCAGGTCTTAGCGAATCAGCGAAGTTGGTTAAAGATGCGCTAGCAAGCCGCGGATTAGAGACACCAATGCGTCCTAACCAGGTTAGCCGAGAAGAGAAAAAGGAACGAATCGAACACCATATGCGTGAGATTCTAACTCTCCTTGAACTTGATCTTGCAGATGACAGTCTGGAAGAAACACCACAACGTATTGCGAAAATGTATGTGGATGAGATTTTCTCTGGTTTGGATTACGCCAATTTCCCTAAAATCACCGTGATCGAAAACAAGATGGGTGTTCGTGAGATGGTACGAGTAAAAGACATTACCGTAACCAGCACATGCGAGCATCACTTAGTAACCATTGATGGTAAAACCGCAGTGGCTTACATTCCGCAAGGTAAGATCATTGGTCTTTCGAAGATCAACCGAATCGTTCGTTTCTTTGCTCAACGTCCTCAAGTTCAAGAGCGCATGACGCAGCAAATTCTTGTTGCATTACAAACGCTACTAGAAACAGATGATGTTGCTGTAACTATGGATGCTGTTCACTACTGCGTGAAATCTCGTGGTGTAATGGATGCAACCAGCGAAACGACAACAACAGCATTGGGTGGTATCTTCAGATCAAACCCAGCAACGCGCCACGAGTTCTTACATGGCCTGCGTTAGAACTAAACCTATTCAGATAAAAAAACGGAGCATTATGCTCTAATGCCGTTCAC
>NZ_JBFRVM010000151.1:0-10842 GCF_041475145.1 Vibrio sp. 10N.222.49.A3 | reverse complement strand
CTGACTGGAGCAGATCATTCTGTCTTTCGGTTACGATAGTAAGGTTCTTCCCATAATGATTGTTATTGCTGGTCTTGTCGGTATATGCCAGTTGGTGTTATCAACATGGTCCATCGTTGCTCGTTGGGATGAAGTCTACGAATATGCGGTAGAGTCTCTCCGCGAAAATACTGATCTGTTCAACAAATTCAAGCGAATTAAAGAATCTAACTTGCCTAATGACAGTCTCGAGGAAGACTTTAATTCTTTGCGAATAAAATACGAAAATAGAGAGTTTCGAGATTTAGGGCAGGCACTTACAGACAAAGAGAAGCGTTTTGCAAATCATCAAGCTCTTCTCTACTTTTCGCAAGAGTGTCATGTATGTAAAAAAATCCCAATATCTAGTAAACCATCGAAGTGTAATTCTTGTGGTAATTATTAAGGAAATTCAATGACAAGTCGTGTGGAAGAAATCTTACTTAAAATCACTCAATTAAGCGGTGATGAAAAGGCAGAGTTAATGCATCGAGTTCAAGGCCGACTGGGCGGTGGCTCAGTAAAGTCTAGAGGCAATGACATTTTTGGTGAGAAAATGGGTCATACAACCGTTAACTTTGCCCCTGCTCCTGGTGCCTGCCCACGATGCGGGAAGTAACTCTATGCGTGCTCTAAAGTTTATACTTCAAACAAAATATGAGACTAGTCGTGCTCTCGTCATAGGAATAGATAAATATGAGAAAGCATCTCCATTAGATTATGCAGTGAGCGATGCATCTGAAATTAGAGAAACATTGATTCAAGAGCTAGGGTTTGATGCAGACAACATTACTTATTTAGCCGACGAAGAAGCTACGAAGTCCACTATTTTGACGTCGTTCATGCGATTTGCTAAGGATGATGTCAAGGTAGATGATCGGCTATTTGTATTCTTTGCTGGGCATGGTCATACAAAAGCGGGTGTGAAGGGCGATGTTGGTTATCTAGTTCCACATGATGCTGATATGGGTGACTATTCGACTTTTATCCGTTGGGATGAGCTTACTCGCAACGCAGAGTTAATTAGAGCCAAGCATATTTTATTTGTGATGGATGCTTGTTACGGTGGCTTAGCTGTACATCGAGACTTAAAGCCGGGTAGTAGTCGTTTTTTACAAGATATGTACCAACGTTTTTCTAGACAAGTCATTACCGCGGGTAAGGCTAATGAGGTAGTTGCTGATTCAGGGGGACCTCTACCAAACCACTCAGTCTTTACGGGGCATCTCATTGAAGGGCTCAGGGGGAAAGCGTCAAATGAGTATGGTGTAATCACAGCGAATGGTTTGATGTCTTATGTATATTCTAAGGTTTCAAATGATATAAATTCTGAGCAGACGCCACACTATGGACAATTTGATGGAGACGGGGATTTCATCATATCGGTGCCACAACAGGATACATCGTCAGATGATGGAAAGACGGGAACAGATGATTTAATAAGTATTCCCTATATGGACCAAACTCGGGACTCTGAATCGACTGAAGATAAAATAGAATATGTTAAAGAGTTACTATCTTCAGAACGTTCCCAGATAAAGCTTCATGACTTTTCAATAGAAGAGGTTCGACGTTACTTATCTTCTACGAGTGAAGATAATTTCGCTACCAGTGGAAGCTTCTCCAACGAAGAGCTCTTAGAAAGAGTGGATTTGTATGAAAAAAGCACAAAAGACCTTTCTGTTGTAGTTGCTTGTCTTGCTCACTGGGCTAATGATAATCAACTGAACTCCCTTCTTAAGATTATGGCTCGTTCATGTGATCGATTATTGGAAAACCAAAACGGTATGGTCATTTGGCTAAATCTGCGATGGTATCCGCTGTTACTGCTTACTTATAATGTGGGTATAGCCGCAATCGAGAGTAAGAATTACAAGTCTTTAAGAGAGGTTTTTAATATTAAGCTTGGAGAGCAAAGTTATGACCATCAAGGCTCCCTATTTGTTGAAAAAGCAGCAAATGCTGCTTATGAATTGCGCGAGGTCTTTAAGCGGATTCCTGAATACGATCGTAAATACACACCATTAAGTGAGTATTTGTTTAAGATAGTTCAGCCTGATTTAGATGACTTGTTCTTTTTGAGTCGGGGTTATGAGGCTCTTTTTGATGAGTTTGAAGTTCTGTTTGCTTTGGTTGCTGCAGATCTTGAAGAACGACGTTCTGGTAGCGTTTATGGGCCTATTGGTCGGTTTGGTTGGAAAGGTCAAAGGGGAGGACGAGATTCCCCTTTCCAAAAGTTATTGGATGAAGCCAACCTGCATAAAGAAAAGTGGGGACCTATCCAAGCAGGTATGTTTGGTGGTAGTTATGAAAGGTTTGATGAAATAGCTAATCGCTATAAAAATGAAGTGCTCGCAAACTTACAGTGGTATTAGTTACAAACACAAAGTGTTTTAGCAGCTTCAAATAATGTGTTTTTAAGGTTGCTTATTGTGCAGTTTGTGAGGAAATAGCTGGGTATATACTTGCCATAAAATATTCAAATTCCTATGACCTGTTACTTGGGCTACTTCTTCAATTGAGTAGCCCTTTCAAACAAGCGACTTACACCCTCTCTTCTTAAGTCGTGATACCTCAAATCCTCAATACCCAATTCGTTTCTCACTCGCTGACAGCCTGCGCTCACACGACGCGAGTTGTACGGGAAAATAAGTTCGTCTTTGTTCCTGAATGTTTTCGATTCCCTGTGTATAATCGCCCAATTATTTTTGACGATAATGTCCACTGTGAAGCGTGATTCACCGCTTTGAAGTGTTCTTTTTTAATGCTAAATGATGCCTTCGTTTCACTCCACCAATACGTACTATATGCGTAGTGAGTGGGGGAGCTTGCGGCAGAACTAGCGAGTTTCTGTATATATATGCAGTGTATAGATTTTGAGTAACGCTTTATGAAACCTGACAATACCAGTAAATACGCGGCTAACCGCTTATCCGTTGCACCCATGTTGGATTGGACTGACCGCCACTGTCGTTACTTTCACCGTTTGCTATCTCAGCAGACGCTTCTGTACACGGAAATGGTCACAACTGGTGCGATCTTACATGGTAAGGGCGACTTTCTAGAGTATAACGAGCAAGAACACCCATTAGCACTTCAACTTGGTGGTTCAAACCCGGTTGATTTGGCGGCTTGTGCCAAGCTTGCTGGAGAGCGTGGCTATGATGAAGTGAACCTCAATGTAGGTTGTCCTTCCGACCGAGTTCAGAATGGTCGCTTTGGTGCTTGCCTAATGGCTGAGCCTGAGCTGGTGGCAGATTGTGTGTCAGCGATGAAAGAAGTCACGGATATTCCAATTACGGTGAAAACGCGTATTGGTATCGACGACCAAGACTCTTACGAGTTTCTGACTAAGTTTGTTTCTACTGTTTCTGAAAAGGGTGGTTGTGAGCAATTTACTATCCATGCGCGTAAGGCGTGGTTGAGTGGCCTTAGCCCGAAAGAGAACCGTGAGATCCCACCGCTAGATTACGATCGCGCGTACCAAATCAAGAAAGACTTCTCAGATCTAGTGATTGCGGTAAATGGTGGCATCACTACATTAGAACAAACTAAAGAGCACTTGCAGCACCTTGATGGTGTGATGATTGGTCGTGAGGCATACCATAGCCCGTTTATCTTGGCTGAAGTTGATCAGCAGATCTTTGGTTTAGACACGCCAATCAAGAAGCGTTCACAAGTAGTTGAAGAGATGTACCCGTACATTGAGCGTGAGCTTTCGAATGGAGCGAGCCTTGGTCATATCTCTCGTCATATGCTTGGTTTGTTCCAAAGCATGCCGGGTGCAAGACAATGGCGTCGTTACATCAGTGAGAATGCACATAAGAAAGGCGCGGGCATTGAGGTGATTCAGACGGCATTGGCTAAGATCCCTAAAGAGCTAAACGTATAGACACCCTCAAGGTTAAAGCAAAAGCCAAAAGCTAAGAATTAAAAGCTAGAAGCTTAAGGCTTAAAGAATAAGGTTAAATTCGCCCTTAGAGGCTAAATTTACCATTTTGAGTTTCCGAGAAGCCACGCATGAAGATGCGTGGCTTTTTATTTGCCTGATAAATAAGGAGTTTATGATTGTAGCTAACTTGGTATGGAAGCTGCAATGTTAGAAAGTAGGAAAGATAGGTCATGAACTCATTAGGGAGACCATTATGTTTGAATTAATCTTTGTTCTTATTTTCGTCGCAACTTTACTCGTTACTGGTATTACGTTTATGACGGTACTAGCGGCAACCGGAATCGCGTTAGCGGTCATGCTAGTCTTAGGTATGATGGGCGTTGTG
Source organism: Vibrio sp. 10N.222.49.A3 (assembly GCF_041475145.1). Lineage (NCBI taxonomy): Bacteria > Pseudomonadati > Pseudomonadota > Gammaproteobacteria > Vibrionales > Vibrionaceae > Vibrio > Vibrio sp. 10N.222.49.A3. The sequence continues at coordinate 6,547 of NZ_JBFRVM010000151.1, read as the reverse complement.
TTTAAACTGCTGCCTTGGCTGATCGTGATTGCTGTGGGTGTGTGGTTTTTCAAAAACTATGTACACAGCTCTAACCAAAGACGTTATTAAGGTCATCGTGTCGTCAAATCTTTACTCGTCAGCGGTTTATCGTTTTAGAATTTAAGATGTGTGGTAGAATTTTCCCCAATAATCTATGAATGTGCATACAATTAGCACAACGATATGGAATTGGAGCTATCTCAAATGAATAAAATGCCATTAATTGCTTTAGTGGGAATGCTTTCTTTAAGCTCGGCAGTGTCCGCTGAAGAAGAGTTTTCTTACACGACTAAGATCGGTGCTGATATGTGGTGGGGAAGTACAAAGCTGAATGAAGCTAGGTCGAGTGACTCAAACTCACCTTCGTTGTATTTCGCATTTGAGCATAATGCCCCTAAGCTGCCAAATGCGAGTTTCCGCTACTCTACTGTTGATACAACATTGTTAGCGTTTGATAAGTACGACTACACGTTCTACTACACAATGTTGGATCACAAGTTGATGAACTTCGATGCGGGTGTGACATTTACTCAGTATGCGAACTCACATTACAAAGATCCGTACAGTTCGAAAACGACAAGTTTTGATGAGTTTACTTGGAGCTTCTACGGTAACGCAGAAATCAATGTCCCTAATACTCACCTTGATATCATTGGTACGATGGAATTTGGTGATAGCAACGGTATTAAGAGTACCGATTTGATGGCGGGTGTTCAGTACCGTATTCCAGTGGCAGATACTGAAATAGCACTTCGTGGTGGCTATCGTGTGATCGACCTTGATTCGGACAAATTCTTCTCTTCAGAGCTGAACAAACCTCTTGAGACAGACAAAGAACCGGATCCGTTAGATGACCCAAAGCCAGGGCCACCTAAATCGTTTGTTATGGTTGATGGTTGGTTTGCTGGCGTAGAAGTACGCTTTTAGGCAATTAAAACGAATCTAGAACGAAATTTAAGAACGTCACTTTATGAAGTGGCGTTTTTTATATCTATTGGTTATACCCAAGCATCTTGAAGTTACTTGGGTATATACTTTTCTGGAATTAGTTAGCACATTCATCACTTTCGACCATCCTTAATACAGAGACCTAATTAGCGTCTATTCTTATAAGGTCTATGTTGTGAGGTCAAAGCAAGGGATGGAATATGACACTCAATGAATTACGAAATTTATATCGAGAAAATCTGTTGGTTGAAGCGATCATAGAGCCCTCAATTCAAGAGGGGTCTTGGGTTGTGGAGTTTCGCCATATGGGCGGTGGCTTTGTTTTGCTTACTGATGTTCATGGTGAAGAGTGTCATTACGCGGATTTAGACCTAGCATCTAAGTCGGCAATGGCGGTTGGCTTTCAACAAGTTCGTATTGAAAACCAGTAACTCAATTGACGTTTCAATCGGTTTTTACTTCCAAAAAGTTATAAAACATACTTTTCTATTCTTTCTTGTTATTAAAAGGAGTGGTTAATCTATCGTCACGCAATGATTAGGGATGTCGTGACCATGTCTTTAAATAAGAAAGAGTCTTCACAAAATAATAATGCACAGTCTGGGGCTAATGAGTTACCTGGGCTAGCAGCACCACTTAATGACCAACAATTGGGTCATCTTCAGCAAACTGTTTCTGAATTATCTTCTCAACAACTGGCATGGGTCAGTGGTTACCTTTGGGGTGTGAGCCAAACTCAGCCTGTGGGTGCCGCCGCGCCAATCGCTCAAGCAGCCGCTGCAGTAGCCGCAAAACCTGCGGGTAAGCTCAGCATTATCTTCGCATCCCAAACCGGTAATGCGAAAGGTGTCGCTGAATCGCTTGAGGCAGAAGCGAAAGCCTTAGGGATTGCTGTCGAGCTTTTCGATGCAAGTGATTATAAAGGTAAGAACCTAGCCAAAGAGACACACGTCATTTTTGTGGCTTCAACCAATGGTGAGGGCGAAGCCCCTGATAACGCTATTGAGTTGCATGAATTCCTTCAATCGAAGAAAGCGCCAAAATTATCAAACCTACAATACGGTGTGATCGGTTTAGGTGACTCAAGCTATGAGTTCTTCTGCCAAACGGCTAAAGACTTCGATAACTTCCTCGCTAAGCTTGGTGCTAAATCGTTTGTCGACCGTCTTGATTGTGATGTTGATTACGAAGAGTCAGCAACGCAGTGGCGCGCTAAAGCATTAGAGCAAGTAAAAGAGACGCTATCGACAGGCACTGAAGCCGATGTAGTTCAGTTACCCGTCGGTCAAGCGGCTGCCGGTCATTCGCAATACACCAAACAAAACCCATACACAGCGACACTATTAACGAGCCAAAAGATCACCGGTCGTGATTCGGGCAAAGATGTTCGTCATATCGAGATTGATCTTGATGAGTCGGGTATTACTTACCAACCGGGTGATGCGCTAGGCGTATGGTTTGAAAACAGTTCAGAACTCGCAAATCAAATTCTTTCTAAGGTTGGGCTGTCTGGTATCGAAAGTGTCGATGTCGATGGTGACAACTTGTCTGTGCATAGCGCACTCGTCAGCAAATTTGAGATTACATCTTCAAACCCTCAGCTAGTGACTAAGTTTGCTGAGCTTTCGGGCAGTAAGAAGTTAATTAAGCTGGTGGAAGATAAAGACAAGCTTCGTGAATACGCGGGTAATACTCAAGTTGTCGATGTTTTAGCTGAGAAGAAGACCAAGCTATCGGCTGATGAATTGATTGGCCTACTACGTAAGTTAACTCCACGCCTCTATTCTATTGCATCAAGCCAAGCTGAAGTGGATGAAGAAGTTCACTTAACGGTTGGTCTGGTTGAATACCAAAAGGGCGATGAATCTCGTCTGGGTGGCGCTTCTAGCTTCTTAGCTCAACGCCTTGAAGAAGGTGGTGAAGTTAAAGTGTTTGTAGAGAACAACAATAACTTCAAACTGCCGCAAGACGACAACACACCAATCATCATGGTTGGTCCGGGTACAGGTATCGCACCTTTCCGTAGTTTTGTTCAAGAGCGTGAAAACAATGACGCAGAAGGTAAAAGCTGGTTGTTCTTTGGTGACCGTACCTTTACTCAAGATTTCTTATATCAAGTTGAATGGCAGAGGTATCTTAAATCTGGTGCATTGACCAAGCTTGATGTTGCGTTTAGTCGTGATCAAAAAGAAAAGGTTTATGTTCAAGACCGATTAATTGAACAGGCAGAGCAGGTTTGGCAATGGCTTCAAGAGGGCGCGTACCTCTATGTATGTGGCGATGCAACTCGAATGGCAAAAGATGTCCATGAAGCGTTAGTTACGATAGCGGAAAAACATGGCAACCAAAGCCGCGAACAAGCTGAACAATATATTAATGATTTACGTAAAGCGAAACGTTACCAAAGGGATGTGTACTAATGAGCAAGCAAGTAATAGAGCAAGAAGTGCTAGGTCAAGTACTGGGACCTTTGGCTGACAATGAACGTCTGAAGCGTGAAAGTAAAAACCTTCGCGGTACGATTGAACAAGATCTTCAAGATCGTATCACTGGTGGTTTTACTGCTGATAACTTTCAGTTGATCCGCTTCCACGGTATGTACCAACAAGACGACCGTGATATTCGTAATGAACGTACTAAGCAAAAGCTAGAACCTTTACATAACGTAATGCTTCGTGCGCGTATGCCAGGCGGCATCATCACTCCTAAGCAGTGGTTAGCGATTGATAAATTCGCAGATGAAAGCACCTCTTATGGTTCTATCCGTCTTACAACTCGTCAAACTTTCCAGTTCCATGGTGTGTTGAAGCCGAACATTAAGTTAATGCACCAAACACTAAACAGTATTGGTATTGATTCAATCGCTACTGCGGGTGACGTAAACCGAAATGTTTTGTGTACCACAAACCCGGTTGAGTCCGAGCTACACCAAGAAGCTTATGATTGGGCGAAAAAGATCAGTGAACACCTATTACCTAAGACTCGTGCTTATGCTGAGATCTGGTTAGATGGTGAAAAGCTCGCAACAACAGATGAAGAACCTATCTTAGGTAGTAACTACTTACCACGTAAGTTCAAAACGACGGTTGTAATTCCTCCGCAAAATGACGTAGATGTTCATGCTAACGATCTTAACTTTATTGCGATTGCTAAAGACGGAAAGCTGGTGGGCTTTAACGTATTAGTGGGCGGTGGTCTTGCAATGACGCACGGCGATACTTCTACTTATGCACGTAAAGCTGACGACTTTGGTTTTGTGCCATTAGAGAAAACGTTAGATGTAGCGGCAGCTGTTGTGACGACACAACGTGACTGGGGTAACCGTTCGAATCGTAAGAATGCCAAAACCAAATACACACTAGACCGTGTTGGTATTGATGTATTCAAAGCAGAAGTAGAAAAACGTGCAGGCGTTGAGTTTGCTGAAAGTCGTCCTTATGAGTTTACTGGCCGTGGCGACCGTATCGGTTGGGCGGAAGGTATTGATGGTAAGCACCACTTAGCGTTATTCATCGAAAATGGTCGTTTACTTGATTTTCCGGGTAAAGCGCTGAAAACAGGTGTTGCTGAAATAGCGAAGATCCACAAAGGTGATTTCCGCATGACAGCGAACCAAAATCTCATTGTTGCAGGTGTACCTCAGAGCCAAAAGGCACAAATTGAAAAGCTGGCACGTCAATACGGTCTGATGGATGATGCCGTTTCAGAACAGCGCAAGAACTCAATGGCGTGTGTGGCATTCCCAACATGTCCGTTAGCAATGGCAGAAGCCGAACGTTTTCTTCCTGAGTTTGTAACAGATGTTGAAGACATTCTGAAGAAACACGGGTTACCAGAAGAAGATAATATCATCCTTCGTATCACAGGCTGTCCAAACGGCTGTGGTCGTGCAATGTTGGCTGAACTTGGTTTAGTCGGCAAGGCTCCAGGGCGTTACAACATGCACTTAGGTGGCAACAAAGCCGGAACTCGTATTCCTAAGATGTATAAAGAGAACATCACGTCAGCTCAGATTTTAGAAGAGATTGATTCGCTGGTGGGGCGTTGGGCTACGGAACGAACGGATAATGAAGGGTTCGGTGATTTTACAATCCGAGCTGGCATCATCGAAGAGGTGATCATTTCAAAGAGGGATTTGCATGCATAATTCTGTCGCTTCAAAATTGAAGTTAGCAGAGCTACTCGCATTGACTAAGACGGAGCAGATACTTCGTCTTGGACAAATTAATGCTGAGTTAGAACAGCTAACTGCATTAGAAAGAGTGAAGTGGGCTCTGGAAAACTTAGAAGGAACACATGTGGTGTCTTCTAGTTTCGGAATCCAAGCAGCATTGATGCTGCACTTAGTGACTCAAGCCAAACCCGATATTCCAGTTATTCTGACAGACACCGGGTACCTATTCCCAGAAACGTATCGCTTTATAGATGAGTTAAGTCAGAAATTGACTTTAAACCTTCAAGTCTTTCGCGCACAACAGAGCTCTAATTGGCAAGAAGCGCAATATGGCAAACTTTGGGATCAAGGTATAGAAGGAATAGAGAAGTATAACAAGCTTAATAAAGTCGAACCGATGAGAAGAGCGCTGGATGAACTAGAGGCTGGCACTTGGTTTTCAGGGTTGCGAAGAGAGCAATCTCAATCGCGCGCAAACTTGCCGATCTTATCTATCCAAAATGGTGTGTTTAAGTTCTTGCCAGTAATTGATTGGACAAATAAAGATGTTCATTATTACTTAGAAGAGCATGGTCTCAGTTACCACCCACTTCGCGAGCAGGGGTACCTTTCTGTTGGAGATACTCATACGACTAAGAAATGGGAACCGGGTATGACTGAAGAAGAAACCCGTTTTAATGGTCTAAAACGAGAATGTGGTCTCCATGAAGACGATGGAGAGCAATATGGCTCTGGGATTTAGACTCATTGCCATTTAAAAAGCTGCCTCAAGGCAGCTTTTTTAGTTTCTAGGGGATAAAATTAAAGCGATTGTGGATAAGTCTGTGGTTATTATGTAGGTACTTTGTAGTTAAACTTGCATAAATAAGGCTTTGGGTGTTTATCCATCATCTAACCGTTATTTTTGCACTTTTTGGTAATAAACACTTGCCAATGTGAGGAACATCTCTATAATGCCGCCTCACTGACACGGTAGACGCCACAAGGCTTCAGCGAAGAATGTTAGTTAGGCAACTAGCTTTAAGCGATAATTCGCTTCTACTTTTAGAAAGTAGAAATTAATTTTCAAAAGTGTTTGACACTGAGAATTAAAACGCTAGAATGGCCGCCTCTTCCGAAGTGATGTAGGTCACAACGAAGAGAAGCTCTTTAACAATTTAAACCTATCAATCTGTGTGGGCACTCGTTGATGAATATCAAAACGTTTTATCGTTAGATAAAACAGATTCTTCGGAATCAAAACTGATTTCAATGAACTGAGTGACCAATACGTTTAACTACTTGTAGTTATTTGGCACAGTCAATTCATTACCATTCTGTTCCTATTTATTTAAGAAGAGAGGGGTAATAGCTTTAGAATTACATGTTCATGTTTACATGAATATTAGTTTTGAAGTCAGTATT
>NZ_JBFRVM010000150.1:0-5828 GCF_041475145.1 Vibrio sp. 10N.222.49.A3 | reverse complement strand
GTTTATGGCGCGTTTACAGCATATAGACCAGATCCCATTTCAGCTTTGCGAATGTTGGTCAACGTTTCTCCGTTCTTGAGAACTGCTAGAATTTTCAGATACCTTAACACTGGCTCTTTTGTAGGCTCATTGAACAACAAATTAATCTGATTCATTGTGGTTTTAGGAATGTGTTCTGAGTGAAACGCATCATTGAACATCTCGACATCTGAAAGTACTTCTTCAACAGAACTAACATTCAAATAGTCCATTATTAGTTCCAGCTTCTCTACCACTCCTTCTGAGTATTCGTATATCTGAGTTATTTGCGTATGTGTAAAACTATGTTTGTCGAATCTATTATCTAGAATAAGCTGAGTATCGTTTCGATCTAGTTTTTTTAGTTCAACTTGGCACTTTACCAAACTGTTTAATGTCAACGCTTGACGTATAAATAAAAAATACATTGTTGTGTATAACGTTAAGATTTTTCGGAAGGTTAGACAAGTACATCAAAGCTTCCGCATCCATGTCACCACGAATTTTATCGAAAATAATGAAATGCACGTCATCTTCACGCAAGTTGAGTAAGTAAGAAAGCTGCGACAAAGATTGGCCTGAATCCATAAGAACTTGATGTTCAATTTGTGCTTGAGAAATCACCTCTGAGCAGTTAACTCTCACGCAGTGAGTAGCTTTATCAGATACCGAGTTCGTTAGCGAATAGATAAAGTCATAGACACCGAAACCTAATGGTGACCTTACAAACAATGAGTTGCTTTTTGTCAGCTTTTGTATAGCTTTACTTCTCGTTCGCCCACGAGTTTGACTACTGTAATGCCGTTCGGGAATGTTGTAGTAGCTAATGGTTTCTAAACGTTTTTGTTCAATGTTACGTTGCTCAATTTGTCTTTTTTTTATTGCACTTACCTGTGCCAGTGTTGCGAACACCTTATTACAATCGACCCCCTTATATAGCTGGATTCGACCACGACTTATGCCATCGTTTAAACGATTTAATAAAGGGGCTTCTCTTTGCTCTATTACGGCGTTGTTGCCTTGGTAAAAACACCATAGAATATTGTAGTTCAGCTGTGTATTGATAACTGCTGACGCCAAAGAACGAGTAAAGCTATCATCCCATCCACCATACCCCATAACCACCAAACTTTGATTACCAATGAGGTTTTGCAGCGAAGTTTCAATGCGGTCTCTGTTTGATTGCAACTGATTCGTTGTGTGCATTGAGTCGCCACGCTCCCAACTACCATGTAAATGATAGATATTGATATTGTCGTTTATATCGTTTGGTAGCTGAGTATCTGCTACTACGCTAAAAGAGTTGACAGAAATTCCTTGATTGTTGAACTCCTCCTCAAGTAGCGTATCAAAGTTTGTCGTGATGATATTATTTACTACGATATTGCCGTTTTTGATACTAGTAATGAAATCTTTGATTGCCTTGGGTACTCGATGTTTGCCGTTTTCATCGAGATTACTTTCTACTACGCGTTTAATGATTTCATTCACCGACTCTTGACCACATAGACCGGCGATTAAGCTAAAAGCTTGTTGGTATCTATCCTGTTCCGAAAAGCCTTTAGCTTCTTCAAAATAGAGTTCATCAACCTCTTGCTCTATTGCATATTCTTCAATAAATTCAATGACACCTTCAACGTTTGGTATGCCTACCCCATTAGTTACTTGACTTAATGCAGCACCAAATAAAAAAGTAGACCCTTTGTTATTTTTTTTGAGGCGTATATTTAGAATACGTTCATCGTAAAAGCTAATTGACATATATTGCTTTTTCTCCTGCTATTGTTTTGCTTTGTCGTTGATACTAATCACTGTGTCGATTTGAGGCTGCGAAAACTCTTTACTCATAAGCGAAGAGGTAACTAGCTTACGCGCTTTTAGAGTGCGCTTGTCGAAACTTTCAATGTTATTTAACCAGTTGATATTCTTTCACAAGGCTGTCCAATGGGATTCTAAGACCATCGTGTAGCTTGCGAATCATTGAGATAGATAAACGTCTTTGACGGCTCAGAATCTCCGTAACACGGCTACGCTGACCAAGGAAAGGTACAAGGTCTATTCCCCGTAAGTTAGGACCTGTCTAGCAGATGCGCCCGATTCAAGCGCATCTAATAGCGAAACTAGTAAGTAAAACCTTGTTGGATAAACTTTAGAAGCTCTTGTAGTTCAGAAGAGCGCCAATTGAGATTACATTCTTGTGAACTGTCTCGACAGATTCCCGAATTGCTCCACATTCCTGTACCCGTGCTACCATTGGGAAAATGAATAATTCCATGAACACAGTCAACATTGTCCGTATGAACTGACTGAATTTCAGCGGAATAACCACCTACTGTTTTTGTTTGAATTGGAGTTTGTATATTTAGCTGCATGTATACCTCTATTTATTGTCACTACATTTGATTGCAGCTTACGGCTGCTAATCAGCGGTTTTTATTCTTTGTTAAGGCATTTAAAAACCTGCTGAACGACTTTCGCCTTTATCAAGCGCATTCCCTGAATACGCTTTGTAAAAGCGACTTATTCCCCTTAGATTATTTGTGCTCAATATCTGCTTCAGAGTGAATTTTGTAAGGCTTCTTACAGTCATCACATTCAAACTTACCACCACCTATAAAACCATCCTGTTCTTCATTGCAATGAGGGCAGTACAAGGCCACATTCATCGTGTGTAATTCAGTAACTACTTTCATGCTTATTCCCCTTAATTAAAAACTGGATCAGAAATTTGAATAAGGACTTTTCCTTCGCTTTCAAACACACTTTGCACTTCTTGGAAATTCCAATCATCACCAGAAGTTAAATCCGCATCAAAAGGAACAGTGGCATCAATACTTTCAAGACGCTCTAATAGCCCTTTAACATTAGAGTATACCCCTTCCTCTTTTGCTTCTTGCAGGAAGGTTCTTGGCGGTTCATGGTAGACATTACCAACAGGTAGTACACCATATTCTTTATGTTGAATCTTGACTTGTAATGTTGGTGATGCCTTTCTTAGCAATTCCAAAATCTGACTTGTTTTCATGCGAAAATTTTCCCTTAGCAACGTGTTAGTGTTCTATCGTGATACTTCATTGTTGCCGCACCAATAGACAATGTGCTGACAGCAAAGAAAGCAAACCAACGATAATTTAGATATTTGGTTACGGCTGATAATGCATCGGTTGGTACTGGTGCTGTCCACGCAACAATGAAGCTGATTACGCTACCCAACATAAGAGCAACGGTAATAATTATTCCTGCTTTAATTTTCCAATCAAAGAACTCAAAAAACATGATGTCTTTTTATCCCTTTTGTTCGTTGTCTTTGTTTGGTAGGCCATTCACAGCGTCTAAGTCACGCTGTTCACCCGCCTTTGCTATCCGTGATAACTGGCGTTCGGACTTACCCCAACGTTTTGCGATTTCTTCAAACTTCCAACCTTTAGCGTTTGCTATAAGCTGAAACTCTGTAATATTTCTACCTGTCATATATGTCTAGTTCATTCCAATTTAATTACCTGTCAAATATGTCTAGCTCACTAATCGCCAGTATTTCGACTCTCAGGAGCTAACAACGACTCAAAACGTTCTAAGTTTTTGATATTACACTCTTGATTGAATTTTTCTTCAAACCCTAACACTGTAATAAGCTCTCGTTTAGAAGTGGATAGTAAGTAAATAGCGTCCGTGTGCTCATTGAACATTTTTAGAAGAAACTCAATAGCATCAACTCGGTTTCGAGTGGATCTACCTTTCCATGCTGGCTCATGATGGAATAAACGATTCCTGAACTTATTTAATGCTCCCATTTTCTGAAATAATGTATTGAGTTTAACTCTCTTCTCTCTAGCGTTCGGGAAACACTTATCCAACTGTGTTTGCCATAGGTTATGATCTCTGTTGCGAGGGTTGTTGTAGTCTCGGTGTAACATGTGAACCCAAAATCCAAACGGTAATCGAGAAACAAGATCGTTACTGGTATATCGAACGCCTACATCCTTTAAACACTGCTGTTCTGCAAAATCGACTTGTTTTCGAGACTCTTGACTTAGAGGAATTCGCTTATACCATTCATCATCTTCAAAGCATTCTGTTGCTGATTTATGGATTGAATTTCTCAACGTCACTTCAAGTAGCTGAACTACTGAGAAAAACTGAGACATTATACTTTGCATCGCCATATAAACGGCTATCAACTCACTATCAGATTTACAGTCGAGCACCTGACGATAGGTCTCTAGTTTTTCTGTAGAAAGTCCTTGCTTGATCTCTTCCAAATCCAAATTATTTGCCCTCTGTATCAAGGTTGTGTATTATTAGAAACAACTGAGGTTAATCCTCTTGTTGTGATAGCCCTGTCCTCTTCCGCTGGAAACAGTATTGACAACAGGTAGCGAGTTTAAGAGCCACCCTTTCGAGGGTGGCTCACTTGTTTGTAGCTAATAAAAGCACACTACATACACCCGTCATATATGTCTAGCATATTTTAAAAAGCCATATCTGCAATTGCTAGCATACTCACAGTATCTGTCTCTATAAGTCTTAACGTGGTTTCAAGGCTCTTATTTCCAAGCATCAAATGGATAGTCGGAACGTCTACTCCATGACGTTTAAGCCTTACAGCAAACGTGCGTCTACCGCTTAGAATACTAGGCTGATCAATACCAGAATCAGCCAACAATCGTTTGATGTGATTATTTAAAGCATTACAGTGGTAAGTCGTATTACCTTTCTCTGTGGTTCTATGCTTGATTTTAAAATGGTCGCCATTCCTACGCTTAAAGAATGGTTCATCAGCATCAAAAGCATTGTATTGATCGGGGTGATCACCATCTTTTAGCCGTTGCTCAATGTAGTTCTTGATAAGATTCTGTAGCTTAATGTTGGACAGATAAAAATCTCGATTCACATCGCCTTTAATGGCAAAGCATTTTGTTAGGTGTCCGTTCTTCTTAACAATGTCTCGAACTTGGATGCGACATATCTCTAGTGTTGTTTTCCCCCGCTCACATCATATTTCGTGTTTTTCGATTCACGTATTTAGCCAAGCCATCTAAATCAGGAAACAGAGAGGCTTCGTTAACACCATAGTTATCTAACATATCCCTTACTTCTTTCTTTAGCTCCGACGGTATGATGTAACGCTTTATCATTGTCGTGTCATTATGAAATGCTGAGCTAGATACAGGAAAGGGGATTGTCGGTGGAGAGTGGACGGTAAAGAGTCCTTTTTGACTAATTAGTCTTTGGTTGATCGCTTTGGGTTGGTAACAGATCACGCCTTCATATCCAGACAACTGTTCTTTTGTCATAGAACTCTGAGCTCGTGCATGCACCGAAATAGATTCTAATATGTATATCACTGCATCATTTTCAAACTCACTTGAAACCGCAAAGAAACAAGCAACTAATGGATTTAGCGTCCAGTCTAGTAGACGTGTTGCTAACCCATGATGCTGTGCAATGGAAAGTGTTTCGATAAAACTTTCTGGTAACTCACAAAACGCTATTGCCGAACTAGCCCACTCAGTGCATCGACCGAGATCTCTATTACGATCTTTGGGTAGAAGGTACTCTCCTCTACCACTTGATGGTATAAGTTCCCAATTTGAATCAGCTTGGCCTCTAAACCAGTAGCCAAAGCCATCGGCTTTGTTGCGTAATTAAATTTAAAGATAGAACTACCCCGTTTCGCGTATTTCTTAATCAATACGACAAGTTTCAGGCATACCTAACCCAGTAAGCTTGTTCAACGCTTTTATCATCGCGTAAGTTTCACCCACCTGGGCATTGTAATTTCTTAAGCTCAATCGTCCTCCTAGCAACTG
>NZ_JBFRVM010000149.1:0-587 GCF_041475145.1 Vibrio sp. 10N.222.49.A3 | reverse complement strand
GACTCAATTGTGAATCAAATAAATTTGATTCGAATACAAGACACTTGAATGTGTTTGTTGTGTTTATCTAATAAAGATAAACATTGAGAACTTTTAAATTTGATTGAATTACTCGTAAGTAATCAATCAGTCAGCTTTCCAAATTGTTAAAGAGCATGAGACTTTAAGAACCAGTGTTCTAAATTTCACATTTTCTAAAGACTCTCAGGGTCAAACACACCAACCAACGACAAAAGAAGTGGTTTGGATATGACTATAACCAAGAATATTTAGAGAATGGTGGGCGATACCGGGCTCGAACCAGTGACCCCCTGCTTGTAAGGCAGGTGCTCTCCCAACTGAGCTAATCGCCCACGATAGTTTTAATTCCTTCGCGGAGAAAGAATGGTGGGTCGTGCAGGATTCGAACCTGCGACCAATTGATTAAAAGTCAACTGCTCTACCAACTGAGCTAACGACCCAATGGTATCCCGTAGGGGAGTCGAACCCCTGTTACCGCCGTGAAAGGGCGGTGTCCTAGGCCTCTAGACGAACGGGACACTGCTAATTTATCTCCACTTTAAAAGTAGAAACAAACTTCGAAGAAC
>NZ_JBFRVM010000148.1:0-310 GCF_041475145.1 Vibrio sp. 10N.222.49.A3 | reverse complement strand
GACTCAATTGTGATTCAAACAAGTTTGAATCGAATACAAGACACTTGAATGTGTTTGTTGTGTTTATGCCGTTCTTATTAACTAAGAGCAGATAAACATTGAGAACTTTTAAATTTGATTGAATTACTCGTAAGTAATCAATCAGCTTTCCAAATTATTAAAGAGCAAGAGTTTTTCAAGTTTTAAACTTTCAAAACCATTTTTAAATACTCTCTTAACGAGAATACTTAAAGATGGTGGGCGATACCGGGCTCGAACCAGTGACCCCCTGCTTGTAAGGCAGGTGCTCTCCCAACTGAGCTAATCGCCC
>NZ_JBFRVM010000147.1:0-423 GCF_041475145.1 Vibrio sp. 10N.222.49.A3 | reverse complement strand
GACTCAATTGTGATTCAAATAAATTTGAATCGAATACAAGACACTTGAATGTGTTTGTTGTGTTTATACCGTTCTTATTAAATAAGAGCAGATAAACATTGAGAACTTTTAAATTTGATTGAATTACTCGTAAGTAATCAATCAGTCAGCTTTCCAAATTGTTAAAGAGCTAGATTTCTTTCGAAACCATTTTTAAAGATTCTTAAGGAAAAACCCTTAAAGATGGTGGAGCTATGCGGGATCGAACCGCAGACCTCCTGCGTGCAAGGCAGGCGCTCTCCCAGCTGAGCTATAGCCCCATCTAGTTCGATATTGGTGGGTCTGAGTGGACTTGAACCACCGACCTCCCGCTTATCAGGCGAGCGCTCTAACCAGCTGAGCTACAGACCCAATATCGTCTCTTAACTTTTCTAAACCTAATCA
>NZ_JBFRVM010000146.1:0-281 GCF_041475145.1 Vibrio sp. 10N.222.49.A3 | reverse complement strand
TCCAAATTGTTAAAGAGCTTGATTCAAACTAATGAACCATTTTTAAATATTTTCAAAGAAAAACACTTAAAGATGGTGGAGCTATGCGGGATCGAACCGCAGACCTCCTGCGTGCAAGGCAGGCGCTCTCCCAGCTGAGCTATAGCCCCATCTTTGTTTCTAATCGATATTGGTGGGTCTGAGTGGACTCGAACCACCGACCTCCCGCTTATCAGGCGAGCGCTCTAACCAGCTGAGCTACAGACCCAATATCGTCTCTTTTACTTTCTAAACCTAATCAA
>NZ_JBFRVM010000145.1:0-364 GCF_041475145.1 Vibrio sp. 10N.222.49.A3 | reverse complement strand
GTTTATCTGCTCTTATTTAATAAGAACGGTATAAACACAACAAACACATTCAAGTGTCTTGTATTCGAATCAAACTTTAGTTTGATTCACAATTGAGTCCGGCAAACAGTTATCAAGAATTAACCCTTCTTGATGACAACCAAAAACCTTGGTTAGTTGCCATACTAGTTTGTTTTCACTTTTTTAAAGTGAAAGTAAATAGAAACCCTTTCGGGTTGTATGGTTAAGTGACTAAGCGTACACGGTGGATGCCTTGGCAGTCAGAGGCGATGAAAGGCGTAATAACTTGCGATAAGCCCAGATTAGGTAGTAATAACCTTTTGAGTCTGGGATTCCTGAATGGGGAAACCCACTTGCATAAGCA
>NZ_JBFRVM010000144.1:0-9198 GCF_041475145.1 Vibrio sp. 10N.222.49.A3 | reverse complement strand
TGAGCATGTGAGGAATAACGCTTACTTCCCCTCAAAAGCAGCATTCACCTCTGCTATCAAAAAGTTTTTTAATGTGACGCTACCAAAAGTTGCAGGCTCACTTGTATCCAGAATTACGGATAATTTTCAGATATTGAAGCCTGCATTTTCAAGTTGAACGGGTATATACCTTCTGTGGATTGATCATTTGGATATGACGAATAACGACATTTTTTACATTCGATCCTCCTACCTGTGACGTTTCTTGATCTTCCGCTACAGTTTTGACTGTAAACTGTAGTAAAATTACGCTAATTTGTTTTTATACCGATTTATTTTGAATTGAACGAGGTCAGTCCTATGTCAGCTAAGAAGCCAATGGCTCTAGTGATCCTTGACGGTTACGGTTACCGTGAAGACAACCAAGACAACGCTATCGCGAACGCTAATACACCTGTATTAGACGGTCTTATTGCTAACCAACCTAACACGCTAATCTCGGCTTCTGGCTTAGATGTAGGCCTACCTGATGGCCAAATGGGTAACTCTGAAGTGGGTCACACCAACATCGGTGCGGGTCGCGTGGTATACCAAGATTTAACGCGTATTACTAAATCAATCGCAGACGGTGAATTCGGCCAAACTGAAACACTCGTGAACGCTATCGACAAAGCGGTAAAAGCTGAGAAAGCGGTTCACATCATGGGTCTTATGTCTCCAGGTGGCGTTCACTCTCATGAAGACCACATCTACGCAGCCGTTGAAATGGCAGCAGAGCGTGGCGCAGAGAAAATCTACCTACACGCATTCCTAGACGGCCGTGATACGCCGCCACGTAGCGCAGAAAACACGCTAGCACGCTTCCAAGAGCTGTTCGCTAAGCTAGGCAAAGGCCGTGTGGCTTCGCTTATTGGTCGTTACTACGCAATGGACCGTGATAACAACTGGGATCGCGTTCAAGAATCTTACGACCTACTGACTCAAGCAAAAGCGGAGTTTACATTCGACACAGCAGTAGCTGGCCTAGAAGCGGCTTACGCTCGTGACGAAAACGATGAGTTCGTGAAAGCGACTGAAATCAAAGCAGAAGGCGAAGAGTCTGCCGCTATCGTAGATGGCGATGCGGTTATCTTCATGAACTACCGTGCCGACCGTGCGCGTGAAATCACCCGTGCGTTCGTACCTAGCTTCGACGGTTTTGAGCGTAACGTATTCCCAGCGATCGATTTCGTGATGCTGACTCAATACGCTGCAGACATTCCACTGCTATGTGCATTCCCACCGGCTTCTCTAGAGAACACTTACGGCGAATGGCTATCGAAAGAAGGCAAAACGCAGCTACGTATCTCTGAAACAGAGAAATACGCGCACGTGACGTTCTTCTTCAACGGCGGTAAAGAAGACGAGTTTGAAGGCGAAGAGCGTCAGCTTGTTGCTTCTCCAAAAGTAGCAACGTACGACCTACAACCAGAAATGAGTGCACCAGAGCTAACTGAAAAGCTTGTTGCAGCAATCAAAGGCGGCAAATACGACGCTATCGTTTGTAACTTCCCTAACTGTGACATGGTTGGCCACACTGGCGTTTACGATGCAGCAGTTAAAGCGGTAGAGTCGCTAGACGAATGTCTTGGCAAAGTGGTTGAAGCAATCAAAGAAGCTGACGGCCAACTGCTCATCACAGCGGACCACGGTAACGCGGAAATGATGGTAAACCCAGAAACGGGCGGCATCCACACAGCGCACACTAATCTACCAGTTCCACTTATCTACGTAGGTAGTAAAGACGTTGAGTTCAAAGAAGGCGGTAAACTGTCTGACCTTGCACCAACGATGCTTTCTCTGTCTGGTATTGATATCCCAGTTGAAATGTCGGGTGACGTGATCGTTAAGTAATTACTGTTTTTTTAGATAAATAGTTTTAACTTTCATCGAACATTAGAACGGCTGCGCGTGAGTGTAGCCGTTTTTTTGTATCTGGAATCTTATGCCTAGTATTGCTTGTCATACTTGGTGTTCAACATAAAGAGAGATTCCCTATCACGCTCGTCCCTCGCTGTAGGGAATGACAGGGAGTTATTTGCTAGCTTGAGTCAGAACCGAATGCTCAAAATCCAACAACCACTCTTTGCGGTTCATGCCGCCGGTATAGCCGGTTAATGTCCCATTTTCACCGATGACTCGGTGGCAGGGGACTACGATGCTAAATGGATTCTTGCCATTTGCACCACCCACTGCTCTTACGGCTTTTGGGTTGTCCATTCTCTTTGCTTGCTCACCGTAACTGATGGTTTCGCCATAAGGAATGGTTGTTAAAGCCTGCCAAGCTACTTTTTGAAAGTCAGTGCCTTTTATCGCTTTTAATGGCAAATCGAATTCTATTCGTTGACCTGCGAAGTACTCATCTAACTGTTTCGCTGCCAGTTGGCAAAGGTCATCTGGATTGCTAATCATTAGCTCTTCATGATTTACATGGTCAATTTCAATAAGCGACACACCATTACTCACAATGATCATCTTGCCAATTGGTGCGTCATAAAGCATTTTGTAAGTGGTGTCTTTCATGCCCTCTTCCTTTTTTTAGTCTTTTTCTGCTCTCAAGCTCTTCGAATCTCGAATCTCTCACCTGCTCTTAAGTCTTTTCGCATCTCGTATCTTTTTTTATACGAAGCGCAAACAAATACCCTGAAATGCCACCCATGATGTTCCCCAATGCTAAGCCGATAAACAACCCTTCGACGCCATCAATCTGGCTGCCGATCCAAGCGAAAGGCAATGTGAATACAAACAGGCGCATGAAGCTCCACTGAAAGGCTTTGAGTGGCTGATGCATGGCATTCATCGCGCTGATCAGCATCATTACAATCCCTTGGAATCCATAGCTAAACGGCACAACTAACAGGTAGTGCCACAAGATGCCTCGTACGGATTCTTCTTGAGAGAATAGAGCAGCCAAAGGAATGCTTAACGGCACCATCATTAAGAAAATCAAACCTTGGAACATCACCGCAAAGCGCATGCTTAAGAACAGAGCTTTGAAACTACGCTGTGGATTATCAGCGCCAAAGTTTTGCGCCATAAAAGGCGTGAGGGCAGAGGTTAAAGACATCAACACGATGATCAAAATCGATTCAATACGCTGGGCTGCACCGTAAGCAGCTATAGCTTCGGTTCCTTGTTTGGCTAACATCATCATGATAATAGCGCCAGCAATTGGATTCAGAGCATTGGAAAGGGCGGCGGGTGTGCCGATGGTTAAGATCTGTTTCCAGTCATCGATGATGTTTTTTAGTTTGGGCGGAGCAAGCAGCTTTTCTCGTATGGTTAATACATACAATGAGCCACACAACGCCCCAAACCAACTGAATCCGCTAGCAATGGCTGCGCCTTGAATCCCTAATTCAGGAAAAGGCCCGTAACCGAAGATGAGTAGCGGATCTAAAACACCATTGATCAGGCCTGCGAGCAGCATGATCTTGGCGGGCGTTTTTGTATCGCCTGTCGCTCGAATCGCGCTGTTGCCTGCCATGGGAATGACCAATAATGGGATCGCGAGATACCACACCGACATGTATTCCGATATCAGCGGCAGCAATTCTTGCTTTGCCCCTAACAGGGTAAACAGTGCTTCTAAGGAAATAATACCTAGCGTAGAAGCGCAGCCGACAAGAAGCAGAGCCAACAATAAGCCATGACAGGTAAAGCGTGCTGCATTTTGTGCGCTGCCTTGGCCAAGCAACCGACCGATACACGTCGATAAGCCAATACCAATCCCCATGGTGATGCAGTTGATGGCAAAGGTGACAGGGAAGGTAAAGCTAACAGCAGCAAGGGCTTGGGTTCCAAGCAACGAGATAAAGAAAGTATCGACGAGGTTAAACATCAAGATCGTCACCATACCGAAAATGGTCGGTATGGTCATTGTGCGCAATGTGTCTGCTATTGGGGCCGTTAAAAGCCCGTGCTTATCTTGCATGTAAAACGCCGTTTGAACTAGAATATGAGTAGAGTACAGTGAATAGTGAATAGTCTGAAGATCGCTTTCATAAAGTTTACAATTCACACATTACTAACGGTATGCGGTGTGATAGGATTCTGCCGTTATCAATTTCGATATTTTGAGAGATTTACAGTGAAGCAGCACACACAACCACAGTCGTATACCCAACAAAATCCGCCGATGTACATTCCAAATGATGAGATCGACCTAAGAGAGCTTTTTAAAGCTTTGTGGGATGGTAAGCTCTTAATTATTTTGGTCACGGCTTTATTTACGTCTAGTGCTATTGGTTTTGCTTTACTGGCTCAAGAATGGTGGTCTTCTGAAGCCGAGATTACAAAAGCTGAACTTCAAGATAGAATAATGTATCAGCAGCAGGTAAAACAATTTCAACCTGCCTTCTCTATTTATCAAGCAAATGGTTCAACCTCTGGTAGTGAAGAACTCGATTATTTAGTTGATTCTCAGGTCATATTTCAACGATTTGTTGAATTGTTTAATTCAAATAATAATAAACAAGCTTTCTTAGATGAAAGCCCAGAGTTTCAAGATATTAAAGATAATCATTTTGCGAATGCTTCTGAGGTAACTGAAGAAGCTTCCCGCGAGCTACACATAGAGTGGTTAGAAAGGGTCTCTGCGTCACTGACAGACAAGAAGGACAAAGATGCACCATATGTTCTGAGTTTTCAATCCATGACAAAAGAAAGCAGTTTTGATTTATTAAGCTCTTATATTGCTTTCACTGAGGTTCAAGTTCGTGATAATGCATTTGATCATCTTGAAGCTCTCGTTTTTGGTGAGCGTAACGAGCTACTCCAGCAAAAAATAGTTCTTGAAAATAAGGCTAGAAACAAGTTGCTTTCTGAAATCGAGCGCGCGCAGTCTGCCTTGAAAATTGCCAAAGCAGCAGGTGTAGATACCCCTCTTTTAAGTGGTAACGCAAGAGATTTTTATGCAATTGAACTTGGCTCAAAAGCTTTACAAGAAAAAATCAAGATTTTGGAGTCTGTAAAAAATCTCACTGTTTTAGAGCCTCGTCTTCTCCAGATAACGGCTCAGTTAGATATGTTCGACAGTATTAAAATCGATCGAACCGTTGATTTTCACGCATTTCGTTACCTAAGTGATGTTGAACCGCCAGCCGCTCGTGACAAACCTAAACGTGCTTTGATCGTTGTCCTTGGTACATTGTTAGGCGGTATGCTTGGGGTTGCGATTGTTCTAGTACGCTTTGCGTTTAGAAAAGAAGATTAAGCTTCAAATGGCTAGTGTTACTCACTAGCCATTTTTCTTTTTACATCCATTGTTGTTTGAGTTCCCTCACAAAAAGTCTCTTTCACCCCTTGGGTTCTTCCACATCGCCCCAACATATTGGGTAACCCCATGCCAATCGTGGCAACTATCAAATTAAATGGAAATTATCAGGAGATCCGACCGATGAATATCCGTCCTCTACACGACCGAGTTATCGTTGAGCGCCAAGAAGTTGAATCTAAATCTGCTGGTGGCATCGTTCTAACTGGTTCTGCCGCTGAAAAATCAACGCGCGGTACTATTCTAGCTGTTGGCAAAGGCCGCATTTTAGAAAATGATTCAGTACAACCATTGGACGTTAAAGTTGGCGATACTGTTATCTTTTCTGAAGGCTACGGCACTAAAACTGAAAAGATCGACGGCAAAGAAGTTCTGATCATGTCT
The DNA here is from genome assembly GCF_041475145.1 of Vibrio sp. 10N.222.49.A3. NCBI lineage: Bacteria > Pseudomonadati > Pseudomonadota > Gammaproteobacteria > Vibrionales > Vibrionaceae > Vibrio > Vibrio sp. 10N.222.49.A3. Next base: position 3,521 of record NZ_JBFRVM010000144.1, on the reverse strand, counting down.
GAAAACGACATCATGGCGATCGTTGAGTAATCCGACCCATAAAACTGAACTGACTGAATAAAGAATTTTAAAGGAAATTAAGATGGCTGCTAAAGACGTTAAATTTGGTAACGACGCACGTATTAAAATGCTTGAAGGTGTAAACGTTCTGGCTGACGCAGTAAAAGTAACGCTAGGTCCTAAAGGCCGTAACGTTGTTCTAGACAAATCATTTGGCGCACCGACTATCACTAAAGATGGTGTTTCAGTTGCACGTGAAATCGAACTTGAAGACAAGTTCCAAAACATGGGCGCACAAATGGTTAAAGAAGTGGCTTCGCAAGCGAATGACGCGGCGGGCGACGGAACAACAACAGCAACAGTATTGGCTCAGTCTATTATCGCTGAAGGCCTAAAAGCGGTTGCTGCTGGCATGAACCCAATGGATCTTAAGCGCGGCATCGACAAAGCGGTTATCGCGGCTGTTGAAGAGCTGAAGAACCTTTCTGTTCCTTGTTCAGACACAAAAGCTATCGCGCAAGTAGGTACTATCTCTGCGAACTCTGATTCGACAGTAGGTAACATCATTGCTGAAGCGATGGAAAAAGTAGGTCGTGATGGCGTTATCACGGTTGAAGAAGGTCAGGCTCTGCAAGACGAGTTAGACGTAGTTGAAGGTATGCAGTTCGACCGCGGTTACCTATCTCCTTACTTCATCAACAACCAAGAAGCCGGTTCTGTTGATCTAGATAGCCCGTTCATTCTTCTTATCGACAAGAAAGTGTCGAACATCCGTGAACTTCTTCCGACTCTAGAAGCGGTTGCTAAGGCATCTCGTCCACTTCTTATCATCGCTGAAGATGTAGAAGGCGAAGCGCTAGCAACTCTTGTTGTGAACAACATGCGTGGCATCGTTAAAGTGGCTGCGGTTAAAGCACCTGGTTTTGGCGACCGTCGTAAATCTATGCTTCAAGACATCGCTATCCTAACGGGCGGCACGGTTATCTCTGAAGAGATCGGCCTAGACCTTGAAAAAGTAACGCTAGAAGACCTAGGTCAAGCTAAGCGTATTACGATCACTAAAGAAAACTCAACCATCATCGATGGTGCGGGCGATGAAGTGATGATCAAAGGTCGCGTTTCTCAAATTCGTCAACAAATCGAAGATGCAACGTCTGACTACGACAAAGAAAAACTTCAAGAGCGCGTAGCTAAGTTAGCTGGCGGTGTTGCGGTAATCAAAGTTGGCGCTGCTACTGAAGTTGAGATGAAAGAGAAGAAAGACCGCGTTGAAGATGCACTTCACGCAACTCGCGCTGCTGTTGAAGAGGGTGTGGTTGCTGGTGGTGGTGTTGCACTTATCCGTGCTGCATCTAAAGTTGCTGGCCTTGAAGGTGACAACGAAGAGCAAAACGTAGGTATCCGTGTTGCACTACGTGCAATGGAAGCACCTATTCGTCAAATCACTAAAAACGCAGGCGACGAAGAATCTGTTGTTGCTAACAACGTTCGTGCTGGCGAAGGTAACTACGGTTACAACGCTGCTACGGGTGAGTACGGCGACATGATTGCTATGGGTATCCTAGATCCAACTAAGGTAACGCGTTCTGCACTTCAGTTCGCAGCATCCGTTGCTGGTCTTATGATCACAACAGAAGCGATGATCACTGATAAGCCACAAGATTCTGGCTCTGCAATGCCTGATATGGGTGGCATGGGCGGTATGGGTGGCATGGGCGGCATGATGTAAACGTCCTGCCTTAATCCAGTAAAGTCCAGTAAAGCCCCGTAAGCCAAGTGTTTACGGGGCTTTCTTTTGTTCTGAGTTCCTATAGTATCCAATGTAAGCTCATGACTTCTGCGGGTTTAAGGGGTTTGATGAGGGGTATCGTAGTTTTTGAAACTGTAAAATTAGTGGTGTAATATAATGGTACCCCTCATTTGGTACCCCTCCTAGGAGTTTAAAATGGCACTTAAAGCACTGGATGTTAAGAATTTCTCATGCCCTGTAGGTAAATCTCAGATTAAGAAATCTGATGGTAATGGTTTGTTTTTACTTATAAAAATAAATGGCTCTAAGCTTTGGAGGTTTCGTTTTAGGTATTCAGGGAAGTACCAAGAAATGGCTTTAGGAAAGTACCCCTCCGTATCCCTTAGCGAGGCGCGGAAATTAGCAGAAGAAGCAAGGGCATCTTTGGTTCACGGCATTAATCCTATGGATGAACGCAGGGAGAGGAAGCGTAGCAAGGGGGAAGATAAAAATAAGCTGTTTTCTACGATAGCTCTGAAGTGGTGGGATCAAAAAAAGGACTCTTGGTCAGAAGATCATGCTGCCCGAGTTAGGCGATGGATAATCATTGACTCAAAAAGTATTTGTAAACTGCATCTCGATGAGATTGATACAAGACATATTACTGATCTCATGTTGGCAATTGAGGCGGCTGGTACCCCAAAAAAAGCTCCGAATATACTAGCTGTTATTAATAGGGTATTTGGATATGCATTAGGTCATCGATTGACTCGAAATAACCCAGCTCAAGGTCTGCCGCTTGGAGATATATTGAAGCCGTTACCGAAAGTTCAGCATAGAGCTGCAATTGTTAAACCCAGCGAACTAGGACAATTGATTAAAGATATTGATACGAATCAATCAGGGAACTACTGTACGATAGAAGCTCTTAGGCTTATACCTAGAGTCTTTTTAAGACCAACTGAAATAAGAAATCTAAAGTGGGACTATATTGATTTTGAAGATTGTTTAATCAGAATTCCTGCTGAAGAGATGAAGCGTAATCGTGAGCATCTTGTACCAATGTCACGACAAGTTGTGGATCAGTTAAGGAATGTTAAATTAGTGACGGGCTATTCGCCTCTTGTTTTCCCTAACCAAAGGGATAGCAATAAGCCGATGAGCAAGAATATATTAACTAATCGTTTACGAGATTTAGGGTACCCCGCAGATGTAATGTCAGCTCATGGTTTTAGAAGTACAGCTTCAACTATTTTACATGAGAAAGGCTGGAATTCTGAGGTGATCGAAACACAGTTAGCTCATTTGACGGGAACGGCAACGTCAAGGGCGTATAATCGCTCACTTTACTTGTCAGAAAGGATCAAACTAATGCAGGAATGGGCTGATTACTTAGATATTTTGTCAGATGAGCACTAGATGTGATTGATTCAGTGTTGGGGCAATGTTATCGAGCTTGCCCCCCAAAATAATACTGTTTATGCTGCACGTTCAAATATGAGCATTACCCTAAGACCTTAAACACCTGCTCCAAAACGACTGGTGGGATGGGGTGTTTATTCTTCCAAATGAGCTAGATCAGCACTCGATAGGCGTGAACTTTAATCACCTCCTCGACCTCTGGCTGGCGTACTAAGTTCAAGAGTTTCACTTTAAGAGTGTATATTTGATTTTGATACCAGAAGAAGCCTTCCTTACCATGTAGATAATAATCTGGTTTCTGAGCGTCTAAGTTTTCCTTTATGTCATCGTACATACTTTCTTTATCGGCAATTCTGATCCGCACCAGCAG
>NZ_JBFRVM010000143.1:0-26059 GCF_041475145.1 Vibrio sp. 10N.222.49.A3 | reverse complement strand
AACTGATCGGCATTAGAGCATTATGCTCCGTTTTTATTGGTTGCTTCATAAGCCTACAGATTTACTATTTTCTTAAACTCTTCCTCTGAGTATTTCTTCTCTGTGCTTTTAGTCAAATCTGTAATCATTTTGTATCTAAGCTCAGTTGCCATATCTAAGGTACGCTTAAGCTGTCCGTATGAGTAGTCGGCAGCCATGTTCAGAGCCGCTTGTTTATCTACTTTATACATGTCTGTTAACGTTTTATCTAAGTGTGCGACCTGCTTGTATAGTTGAGTTTCTTCTTTGTCCCAAGTTGCTTTTAGTACTGGTAAATACTTATCTGGGTTTGTAGAAGCGAGGGCGGTTAGGCTACGGAACTGCCAATAAGCTGAATCATCACTGTAGTTATCATCGCCTACTTGGTACGCTTTTGGGTAATCTTGTAGGGTTGAGTATAACGGCACTAAAACAGATTCTGGTAACACGCCGAAGCTTTGCCAAATAATACCTTGAAGCTCTTCTGGCATCTCAGGGCGAAGCTGAATAATATGCGACTCTAGTTGACGCTCAACTCTAATTGGTCGTTTCGATTTTCCTTCCAAAACCGTGTCTTTATAAGTCGCGCTAAGTACCTCTGCCACATTTTCAACTGAGATTTTTGTATCAGGTTTCATAAACAAAGGGTATTGCGTCATGCGACTTTGTTGATGCAGCGAAGGTGTCAGTATTTTTTGGCCTAACCATTCACGATCGATATTATACTCATCACCAATAACCCCGAATGCTTTTGCAAAATTGAAAGATTTTTTATCTGCGTTATCAAGCAGTTTGTGTTGTTCTACAAACTCGAATATGTCTTTTGAATGCAGTACCTCTTTGTTTGCCAAGTTCACACCATGTACACGCAAGCCATTTGCAATCATGGCGTAACTGTCATCAGGCACTTTTACAGCAATCCAATGGTGACCTGAACCAATTTCAAATAACCACGCCTCATTGGTGTCTGCAATATAGAGACTGTTTCCTTCACCAGCACCATAGGTTTCGATGTAATGACCGAGTAACTCTACGGCTTGTTTTGCGTTTTCTGCCTGAGGAAGGATTAACGTAGGTATAATGGCTTCGATTACGCCATTGTCGATTAAAGGATCGACCTTGGCGACTTTGTCGTTTATTTCTGCGCTGGTTGTTGCTGAAATGGCAACGTTGTGTTCATTAATCCCACGTTCTTCATAGAATTTTCCGTCGCGATTAACGGTATCCGCATCCCAGTCTGGTATCGCAGAGTAAGCAAAGAAGTGCTTTGGCATCGGAACAATTAACCCGTTACCTAACTGCCAGTCACCTTCTTGGTTATCTTGCGCAGGTCGATACTTTAGGTATTTGTTCCAGTTGTTAATGCTAAAATCTTCATTACGAGCAATCATAATGCTACCGTCGTTCGACGCTTCTTTGCCAACAATAAGCCCAGTACAAGCTATCGCATTACTGCTTAGAGCGACAGCTACTGCAGTTGCAAGAAAGGATACAGACCATATTTTCATTTTAATTCTCCGCTTATAAAACAAGATAATTTAAAGTTAACGTTAGTTGTATTTGCAGGTTTTTTATTATCATTTTATAAAATTAAGTGTACTTATCATCACAAGAGAAAATGCTTCTGCTCGTCACATAACTGATATTTCCATTTGAGAATAATTATCTGAAAAATATGCACTTTTTGAATAAATTGATAAGTTATAGTTGTAAAGTAACCTTGCCATATACGTAGCTTTAATTCGTCGTGTTATGAGAAGTATCATTATCACAACAAGACTTTGTTCGTTTCTAACGTATGGTTTTTGGGTTGCAATCGGATAAACAACAGTGCTGAAGCGCGGTATCTTGTGGGGGCTTTTTTGTGCTTGCAATGAAGTAAACTGCAATGACTGAGAATGTCGTCATTCTCTAAAGCGAGGAACGAGTGTAATAGGGAATCTGTTTGTCTGTGTAGTTTCTGACTTGGTATGAGATCCTCAACTCAGTCGTTCCTCCTTCTCGAGGATGACGGCGAGTGAGGTAAAATACGAGGGTGGGGGTTCAGAGTGTATTCTACGCCAGCCTCTGATCTTGCAGAATGGGCGACTTAGTCACTTTTGTCATTCCCTAAAGTGAGGAACGAGCGTAATAGGGAATCTGCATGTTCGATGGGGGTTGGTTGGACCGGAAATTAGATGCGCTCTACAGAATCTATAAAGCGCAAATTTGGGTACAGCGGCTGGTGGAATGCTTAAGAAAGATTAAACAAACGCTTAAAGTAATGAACAAAACCGGACGGCTTATTCTCAGCTTGATAGATATTCAAGCCATCATAAAAACTTGCCATGAACTCTACGCGAATCTCATCATCACTGCTTCTCGATATACGAGACAACAGCGTAGCGGTTACAGCAGCATGATCATTAGCAAGGCTGTAATCCATTCCTAGTCGTCCCTGAACGAACAACCACAAATGAGTGATTAACTGTAACTGCTGAGTGTTAGAGTTTTGAAACTTGTCGCTGTGCTCAGTACCCACTGTATTATCGAATACATTTTGCATTGCCTCATTCGCTTCTTTATTGCTTTCAAAGCGATAGCTTGCATCGATATGTACCTTGGTTAACAGGCCAAGCAACGTCTGACGTGCAGAGTTGTCCGGCTTGTTCTCGCAAGCGTGCTTAAACAGAGCATGGTTTTCATCAATAAATGACGATAGCTCTTTTTCATAGCCAGTCGTCAGCGCTTTTACTGAATCGAGACCAGCGAGCTGCAGACACGCTTCGAGCTTAGTTTGGCGCTGAGGTTCAGTCTGAGTTTGGGTCTCAGTCATTACTCTGTAGCTCTTCCCACGTTACTTCTGCAGATTGCGTGTCGCTGTTTACGAACGCAGAGTTACCCGACAGCATTACTGAAAGGTCCATAGTACGTTGTGTCATCGCTGCTAGCTGCTCAATACCATCGTTGTCTAGACGAACGATCTGAGCCTTCAGATAACCGAATTTACCTTTGTTCTGTTCCCACCAAACATTCGATTTAGTGTTGAAGCTGAACACGCTAACAGACTTAGATAGGCGAGTCGCTTTCTTAACGCGTTCTGGATCGGGTTCACCAACATCAATCCACTCTAAGATTTGGTCATCTAACGACTTCTGCCATAAATCGGGTTCTTCAATGCTAGACAACCCTTTAGTGAACTCAAGTTCAGGAGATGCATTGATACAGAAAGCAATGATACGAGCCATCATGCGTTGTTCTGTTTCAGAAGGGTGTTGAGCAACCGTTAGATTAAAAGAGTCGTAATAGTCGCGATTCATATCGGTTAAAGAAATACGAAACTTATAGATTGTTGGTTTGAGAGCCATTGATAGGATGTCTTAGATAGAAATAGTGAGGGGATGTTACCTTAAATCTCTGAATAGCGGGTAAAAAAATAGCCAGCAGAGGCTGGCTATTTTTAGAAAGCTTTAAAATACTAAATTAAAGTACTTTGATGCTGTCAGCTTGTGGGCCTTTTTGACCTTGAGATACAGTGAACTCAACTTGTTGGCCTTCAGCAAGAGTTTTGAAACCGTCGCCTGTGATTGCAGAGAAGTGTGCAAATACGTCTGGGCCGTTTTCTTGCTCGATGAAGCCGAAGCCTTTAGTTTCGTTGAACCATTTTACTTTACCAGTAACTGTGTTAGACATGATGATATCCTAAAATTAAATTTTTATTTTGAGCCAATTGTGGCACTGATAGCGCGGAAAAGTTTATTGCTATTGCGTACAACACAACGGGGTTACTAGTAATCCAACGAAATGTTTATATACAAAGAACTTTCTTTCTAGCCGAGATGAAGTCTAAATCAAATTAGGGGATAGTCAATCGAATCCATAGTGAAAGGTTGCAGAAACTTGGGGGTAGTCAAACTTTGCATTCCTTAAATATCATGGAGTTACAGTTGTATGGTGATTTGTTGTAGTTTTTGTGAAAAAGGTGGTCGAAATTGATGACGAATTTGGAGTAATTGCACTGTTTTGGCACATTTATTTTCCAAATTATTAAGCCGCTAATTGGTGCCTGGCCCCAATTTTAACGGCTTACATTTATAAATCTCACGGTAAGCATCATGTGTCTATTGGAACGAGCTTTTGACTACTTTTTCAAGCGATACAGGTTGCCATTATCGGTACTGAAAAAGATGTCGCCGCTTGGTGAAGTTTCAATGTCTCTTATCCTCTCGCCTAAATCTTCTAAAATACGTTCCTCTTTAATTGTTTCACCTTGTCCATTGACTGTCACAATATTGATGTGGGTAAGTTTAAGCGCGCCGGCCAGCAGCTTTCCTTTCAACTCTGGGTATTTGTCACCTTGGTAAACAATCAAGCTGCCCGGAGCGATTGAAGGAACGTAGACTTTTTTAGGCGCTTCAATGCCATCCTTAGTTTCAGACTCGCCTACGCTAATTGGGCCCCAATACTCTTTTCCGTGTGATGTGACAGGCCACCCGTAGTTGGCACCTGCTTTAATTAGGTTGATTTCGTCACCACCTCGCGGGCCGTGTTCAATCGACCACAGCTTCTGGGTCGGGAAGTCGTAATACAAGCCTTGTGGATTACGATGGCCATAGCTCCAAATCTCATTGAGTACCTTGCTGTTATCCGAGAACGGGTTATCGCTTGGTGTGCTTCCATCAGCATTCAATCGTAATATTGATCCGGCGTGAGTCATGGTGTCTTGGCCGTTGTCTCGATCACCACGGTCGCCGATTGAAAAATACAGGTGGCTATCATCAAAGGTGATACGGCTGCCAAAGTGACGTCCGGTGTCCGTTCTGGATTTAGATACAAACACGTCTGTCCAATTGGTAACTTCATTATTGCTGTAATTAGCAGAAGCCAGTGTCGTTACGCCTTCACCATCGACGTCTTTACTGTAAGTGACGTAGAACTTTTCGTTTTCAAAAGGGGAGAGCGCGATATCCAACAGACCACCTTGGCCTTTCGCCCAAACATTGGGCAGCCTGAACAGCGTGCTTTGCTCACCCGTCTTTAAATCAACCTGTTTAATGACGCCAGCTTTTTCTGTTACTAGCATGGAGTTATCGTTGATATAAGCCAACCCCCAAGGGATCACGAGTCCGTCGGTGATCTTCTCTACTTGCCATGCAAAAGCAGAGGATATTGGACTCGATGCGATGAGTGCCAAAGCACAGGAAATAAGACGATGATGATTCTTCATGGGAGTCCTTTGTTTTCATGACGTGGTATTAGTTTAGCTTGTGGTCGACAGGTGCAAAGGTTGGGTTACTGAAAAGTGACTATTCATTTATTTAGTTCAACCAGTGTTGTATGAGTAAGCAAGCTCACGTATGTTTAGCCTGCCATTCTCTATTCGATTCCTTCGGAGCATAATGAATACTACCCTTGCAACATCTTCGCTGTTTTCTCTGTCTGTATGTTGTCAGGTTGATACTCAAGCTATCTATTCTCAAACCACCCGATCTCAAAACAGCTGTTATATTGGATACTTTACATCATGAGTCGTCGATTTGATTTTAAATCGATCTTACTTGCGTGTTTAGTCATCAGTATCGGCCAGCTCAGTATGGGGCTGGTATTTCCATCATTACCTTGGATCGCGAAAGACTTTGATGTCTCGCTAGAACAAGCTCAGCTTCTGGTGAGTGTCTATTTGTTAGGTTTTGGGCCTTCTCAGTTTATTTATGGCCCAATTTCCGATGCTCTAGGGCGTAAGAAGGTGCTGTTAAGTGGTTTGTTGATTGCGATGCTTGGGCTATTAATGATCATCTTCTTTAGCCATTCATTTACTAGCATGGTGATGGGGCGTTTTCTGCAAGGCTTAGGAACGGGTTGTTGCGCTGTACTTGCTCGTGCTTCCACGCGGGATAGATTCAGTGGGGCAGATTTACCTTTAGCTATGTCCTACATTGCGATGGTCGCGTCTATTACACCTTTGATTGCGCCCGTAATCGGCGGCTTTATTAACTTCCATTTTGGCTGGAGCATGGTGTTCATCTCGCTACTTGGCTATGTCTCATTAGCTTGGATGGTTTTGGCGTTCAAGTTTAAGGAAACCGTCACTCAGATCTCCGCTATTCCTTCGCCAAAGAAAATGGTTTCTCAATACAAAGAGTTGCTAACTTCTCGCTATTTTATGAGTTTTGCGAGTATTGGCTGGCTTAACTTTAGTTTGATGATCACTACCGTATCAGTGATGCCATTTATTATGCAAAACCAGATTGGCATGACGTCTGATGAATACGCGATGTGGGCGGTGATTCCTGCTTTAGGCATGCTGGGTGGAACAAGTTTATGTAACCGTATTCGCCCCATGTTGGGCAACAAGAAAACTCTGTTATGTACCCCTGTATTGCATATCTTCGCGGCGTTGTGGCTTTTCTTTTGCCCACTTGAGCCTTTGTATCTCATGCTTGGCCAGTTCTTGATGATTCTTGGCAATGGTATTGCCTTGCCTTGTGCTCAGGCGTTGGTGATGTTGCCTTATAAGAAGAACGCTGGCGCTGCTGCTGCGATGTCTGGCGGCGGGCAGATGGTGGTGTCTTCAATGGTGAGTATGGGGCTAGTTCAACTAGGGCTAGGAGAAGCGTGGCATTTATCGCTTGTCATCATGTTTTTCACTCTTATTACCCTGATTAATATTTTACGTGGTTTCAGTAGTCAAGAAGCGAGAGAGTCGCAGCTGAGCTAGTTAATTAGTTATTTAATTATTTAGCTAGCGAGTGAAAAACGAAAAGGCCATTAAAGTTCTGAGACTTCAATGGCCTTCTTTATGCTTAGAGCTTAGAGCTTAGAGCTTAGAGCTTAGAGCTTAGACTTAAGCTGAAATGCCCGAACTATTCACAGACGACTGCAACCTTCTCACTTGCTGCTGTCTTAGCTGGAACTGGATGATCGATCAGTCGAATCGGAGACTCATACAAAGCTGATAGCGCTTGTTCATCAAGTAACTTATCCGCACTGCCTTCAAAAGCAATCTGACCTTTTTTCAGTGCAACGATGTGTGTCGCGTAACGCAGTGCTAAGTTCAAATCGTGCAAAATGACGATCACCCCAACATTTTCCGTTTTGTTGAGTTCAGACAGTAAACCCATAAGCTGAAACTGATGATGCACATCCAGTGCCGAAGTTGGTTCATCAAGGATTAGTACTGGTGATTGCTGAGCCAACAACATCGATACCCACGCGCGTTGACGCTCTCCTCCAGATAAATCATCCGCCAAGGCTTGCGAGAATTCAGTGACACCGGTTCTTTCCATCGCCTGTTGGATAATCGACTTATCTTCTGAATTCCAGCGACCTAGCGCGCCTCTCCATGGAAAACGTCCTAAACGAATCAACTCTTCTACGGTTAAGCCAGCAGAAGCGGGGAGCTTTTGCGGTAGATAAGCAATTTTTTTCGCTAAATCTTTGCTTTTGAATGAAGAGAGGGAAGCGCCGTCTAGTTCCACGCTGCCGTGATCCGGCGACATCTGCCCTGAGAGTAAATTAACGAGTGTAGATTTACCCGAACCATTATGGCCAAGAACGACTGTCAGTTCATTGGTCGGAATCGTGAGGTCTTCGATTGAGAGAATGGTTCGTTCATCACGAACAATTTTTATGTTTGAAAGCTGAAACATGTCAGTCCTGTAATTAGATCAGTAGCGAAGCTCAATGGGAGAAGGCTCGTCGTATTGAACTTTAATAGGTGTATTAGCTGTAATAAATGGCGTGACTAAGCGATTTTTTTGTTGTCTGGATGCCTAGGGCAATTATCACAGTACTTTCTTGAATCGCACTTATAAACCAGGCAGCAGCTGATTCTGATCAGTTTTAACATCCCCGAACTAGAGTCCACTTTAAGGCTGTCTAAATGATTTTCAGACAACTGGCATGCTTCTAACCAAAGCTTAGCTTGCGCAATAATGTAATCGTTGGTCAGGCTTGGTTCGTGTTGCTGAAGTTTTATCAAACTGCCTAACAATAGATCGGCCAATAAATGATTGGTAAATCCTGGGCGAATACGTGTCCATTCACTGATCTGGCTTCGATAAAACTCAGTCAGTGCAAGAATGGCTTCACCAGCATCGGGAATCAGCTCTTCTGGTGAACCATGTTGATGATCACCATTAAAGAAGCGGTAGCCAGTAATGAACTCTTTGTATCTAAATTGACCGATATTCTTGATGTCGGGCAATGAATGAAGCCCATAGATAGAAATGAAAGTCACATAGATAGGCTGCCAACACACGAGATCCCAGGTTCGCGTTAACCAATACGCTTTGCCTGCTTCTGGGTGGCTTTGCGAAAGACCATCGTAAACTCGTTTGAGCTCTTTATGGCTATTCTCATTTGTTACCGCAATGCTCTTGTTATTAAGTGCACCAAAGCTACCGCTTAAATAAGGGGTCACTTGTTTTGAGTAAGCGAAGATTTTTTGATGTAGAGACGGGGCTTTCCGACGAGTGATAATATTGTGCAGTTGGGGAAGCATCTTAAATCAATAAATGAGAATCAGTTGCGTTATCATAACGAACATAGTCGAGGATAACCATACAAAATGGAGCATCTACTCGGTGCTTTTTACGTTTTTGAGATTTATAAAGTTTGGGTGGGCTGTCCTTTTTTCAGTGATAAAAGCCACTTTAAGTGATAAAAGTATTGTTGAACCCAACACGCCCTAGTCAAAAATAGAGAAGATGAAAGCTTGAATATGAACACACCTGCATTTGACCGTATCAGCCGCGTTCTGGCTTATATCCATGCGAATCTTAGCTCTGCGTTATCGCTAGAAGATTTAGCGACGCAAAGCTGTTGGTCTCGTTGGCAGCTGCAAAGAGTGTTTCAAGCCGAAACCGGGCTTACCGTGGCGAACTATGTGAGAGAGCTAAAGTTAAGTCAGGCTGCCGAAGAGCTGCTTGATGGAAAAGATCGTGTTATCGATATTGCGCTTGGTCTCGGATTCAATTCAGAAATAAGCTTTAGCCGTTCGTTTAAGCAAATGTTTGGGGTAAGCCCAAGTCAGTATAGAAAAGCAGGCAAAAGAGTAGGGTTAAAAAAACCGATACAAGTATCTGAAACGGTGAGTAATTCAGAAAATAGGGCGTTAAGCTTTGTGGAAGTGCGCATTGATGAAAGAGAGTCTTTCCTAGTGAAAGGCATGACATCAGAAATCAGTGGTCTGTTTTCAATCACGCAAGACTTCGCTCAGAAAGTCCCTCAGCTATGGTCACGTTTAGAAGGTGAGGTTGAAATCCCTGACGCCAACATGCTCCAGTTTATTGGCGTTGTTGACCTGACTCAGTCTTGTTTTGACGGAACCAATATTTACTATTGGGCGGGCGTTGAGCTTCATGACGAGATCTCTATCCCGCAACTGCCTAGTATTATCTCTGATAAGTTAGAGGTGCTGACGATTCCGAAGCAAACCTATGCTGTAGTGAAGCACCGTGGTCCTATAGAGCATCTACCCCATACTCTAAGTTGGTTTGTGCTTAATTGGCTTCCAAATTCAGGTTATCGTGGCGTTGATGGTTATGAACTTGAGATGTACCCATTTGGTTATCAAGCTCATGCTTCTGATGCGGAAATGGAGTACTGGGTTCCTATTATTAAATCGTAGTCATATTTCAGCTCTCCGACTTTCTCCCCCCTTCTCAAAAGCCTTTGTGTTACAAGGTCAAAGGCTACAAGGTCAAACGCTACTAGGTCAAATGTTACTAGATCAATTGTGTGTTTAATCAGCAATTGACCTAGTTTTACTCAAAATAGGCCAAGTTCTTTTTGAACTTGCACCAAATTGTTAATTATCCTACCTCTAGACACATACAATGCAAATGAGATTTATTACTATTTACAATTAAGCATTGGTACCGAGGGAATCATGACCACTCACACTCGTTTTAAGTATTCATCATTGGCAGTCGCGTTGCTGACTGCGTTTTCAGCGCAAGCATTCGCGGAAGATACCGCTACTTCGGCAGATTCGAATGTAGAAACTATCACTGTTATGGGTAAAGCCTACCGTAATACAGCAACGAAAACCGTTTTAGCACCAGAAGAAACGCCGCAAACACTTAACGTTATCGAAAGCGAACAGATGGAACAACGTGGTGTTAAGTCTGTAATGCAAGCTCTTCGCTATGCACCAGGTGTATCAACCGAGAATAAAGGTGGTGCAGTGGTTCTTAGTGATTGGGTTAAAATTCGCGGTTTTGACTCTACGAATAACTATTATGACGGAATGATGTTGCCAATCCTTCCTGGATGGAACGTACAACCTCAGATTGATCCTATTGCGATGGAGCGTTTGGAAATATTTAAAGGTCCAACATCGGTTCTTTACGGATCAATGCCACCAGGAGGCATGGTTAATATCATCGCAAAAGCGCCTAAGTTTGAAGAGTCTACAAAAATTGGCTTAGCAACGGGTTTAGATAACTTAGTTGAAGCGTCAATTGATACAACGGGTGCTTTGAGTGACAACGTTGCTTATCGCTTGGTTGCTCTGGGTCGTAAGAAAGATACGCAAGTAGACGGCGTTGAGGAAGAGCGCTATGTGATTGCGCCATCAATCGATTGGTATGTGTCTGATAAAACCTTTATTAACTTCAATCTTTATTATCAGAATGACCCTGCACTAGGTCAGAACGTGACACTCCCATTAGCGGCGATTGAATCAGGAAAAGTCTCACCTTCGACATTTGCCGGGGATGTTAATTACAACACCATCAAACGTGATTTCTTGATTACTGGTTATAAATTTAACCATGATTTCAACTCAAATTGGGCATTTCTTCAGAATTTCCGTTATATGAAAACTGACTTTTATCAAGAAAGTACTAGCAGTGGCAATTTTGATGCTTCAACTGGCTCATTAGCTCGTTCGGCATATAGCACCGATGAAAGTTCTACGGGTATTAGTGTTGATAACCAACTATCGGGCTTAGTGTCGACTGGCTCATTGGATCACTATTTACTTTTTGGTGTGGATTATCGAAACACAGAGGGTGATGTAGCCTACGACGCTTTCGCAGGTGTTGATAGCATCAACCTTTACAATCCAAATAACAATAAGCTGAATCCGAATGATTTTACAAAAACGTATTATCAAAATAACGACATTGAAGTGAGTCAGCTTGGATTCTATTTCCAAGATCAGATGTTGATTGATAATTGGGTGTTCATTGCTGGTGGTCGTTTTGACAAAGTCGAAACAACGACAAAAGTATCAGTATTGGGTGGTGCACCAAGCAAAACGGATACTGATGATACAAACTTCTCATACCGCTTAGGCGCTTTGTACAAATTTGATAACGGTTTATCTCCATTTGCTAACTTTGCTACCAGTTTTGAACCGAGTGTAAAGTTAGATACTAACGGTAATAACTTAGATCCTGAAACCGGTGAACAAGTCGAGTTTGGTCTTAAGTATGACTCATATGAGAATATGATTTCAGGTTCGATGGCTCTGTTCCAAGTGAATAAGAAAAATGTTGGAGTTCGTCCTGATGGCGCTTCACCATGGACTTCAGTTGGCGAGATTCGCTCACAAGGTATTGAGTTGGAAGGACGAGCACAAGTCACTGAAAACTTGGATGTGTTGGCGAACTACACATACACCGATATGGAAATTACGGAAGATAGAAATGCATCAAATATCGGACAAACACCAGTATTTGTACCAGATCATACTGCAAATGTTTGGGCTAACTACTTTGTACGTAGTGGTGCAATGAGTGGCCTTAGAGTCGGCGGTGGCGTGCGTTATGTGGGAGAAACTGTTCTAAACGATACGTCAGACAAAAATAAAGGCCAAGTACCTTCATATACTTTAGTTGATTTGTCTCTAGGTTATGACTTAGGAGAGGTTAACAGCTCGCTTAAGAACGCAACAGCTAATGTCGTTGCAAATAACATATTCAATGAAGAGTATTACACTTGTTGGAATGAGAGCTATTGCTGGTACGGTCAAGAGCAAACTGTAGAATTTAATGTCAATTACGAATTCTAACTAAGTTAGGGTTATCAATTTAAAGCAGCCTTAACTGGGCTGCTTTTGTCGTTTGAATAAATATAGAATTTAGATTGAGTAGACAACAATATGAATTTACAACGAATCGCTTCCCATGTTTCTAAAATAAAGAGCTTGCATACAAAGCTGGCGTTATCCGTATTAGCGAGCGCTTTATCGTTTAATGTGATGGCCGATTACCAAGTTGAAGACAGCGAGGGCGTTAAAACACTTGAAGCTCAGCCTGTTAGAGTGGCTGCGTTGAACTGGGACATAGCCGAACAAGTGATTGAACTCGGTATAACACCAGTGGCAGTGCCTGATATCGCTGGCTATACCGATTGGGTTGTTCAACCTGCGATCCCAGAAGGCGTGGCGGACATTGGCACTCGAACTGAGCCCAACTTTTCTGCTTTGAAGAAGCTAAACCCTGATGTGATTCTCATCGCTTCACCGCAGAAAGATCTTCAGGAACGACTTTCTGAAATCGCGCCCGTGCTTTACTACCAAACGTACAGTGAACAGCACAGCAATGCTGCGGCTGCTATCGAGAACTTCAAGAAGATTGGCCAGTTACTTGGCAAAGAAGAACAAGCGAACAACAAATTGACTGTGATGGATGAACGTATCGCTGTTCTAAAAGCTGAGTTAGACAAAGCGTATCCGGGTGACAAGCCAAAAGTTACTTCTTTCCGTTTTGCGAGTACCACATCGGTGTTTATCTACGGCGATAATTCGATTCCACAATACGCACTCGAAAAGCTTGGTTTTGAAAATGCGATGGATCTTCCTGCGAGTCAGTGGGGCATCAGTCAAAAACGAATGACTGAACTTAAGAACGTAAAGAAGGGCATTGCGCTTTACTTTGAACCTTTTCCATATCAAGAAAAGTTAGACCGATCTCCGGTTTGGAAGAGCATGCCTTTTGTTCGTAATGGTCAATTTAGCCCAGTAGCGGCAAGTTGGAGTTACGGCGGTGCCATGTCGATTTTGTATAACGCAGAAGCTATGGCGCAATCGCTGTTGACGTTAGCGGAGCAGTAATGAAATCCAGTGGTTTGGTGATGGGGGCAGCGCTGTTTTTCGCTTCCCTTGTTCATTTATGGTTAGGGCAATCTGAATTTGGCCCTATCGGTGAGCTGCTCCAGCAAGTTTCACTGATCAGTGACAGCGCGAGATTCAACTCAATGGTTGATGATTCATTCGAGTTGATGGCGTTAATCTATGTCAACTTGCCTCGCTTGGTCATGGCGATCTTGGTTGGCGGAACACTCGGCACCATCGGTAGCCTGTTTCAACAACTGACACAAAATCGCATGATGTCGCCGCTAACCTTAGGTACATCGTCAGGAGCATGGCTTGGTCTGGTTATTCTGAATGTGGTTGCGCCGATGTTGGTTGCTCAGTATTCAGTTTGGTTCGCTCTGATCGGTGCACTGCTCGCGATGGGGCTGATTGTTTCGATTGTCGGAATCAAAAACATGAGCGGCTTGCCAATTGTTTTGGCGGGCATGGCGGGCATGGCGGTCAACTTGTTGCTAGGGGCATTTGCGACAGCAATTATCCTGCTTAACGACCAGTACGCACAGAACTTGTTTGTATGGGGAGCGGGTGATCTAGGACAGAACGGTTGGGAACAAGTAATTTGGCTGATGCCTAAGCTACTTCCGATCTTTGCCATCATCTTATTGGCGCCAAGAGTCCTGACTTTGCTTTCGATCGGGACTGAAGGGGCAGCAGCGCGCGGGCTCAATATTGGCGCAACATTCTTTGTATTGATGGCGGTTGGCGTTTGGTTGGTGTCGGTGTCGATTACCTCAGTGGGTGTGATCAGCTTTATTGGTTTGATAGCTCCAAACATCGCGAGACATTTGGGCTTTTTAAAGGCGAAATCTGAACTCATCGCAAGCTGCGTGTTGGGTGCGCTGTTGCTTTGTGTGACCGACAGTTTGGCTATCTTCTTGGCGCAATGGTCTTTGGATATGATTCCAACAGGGACGGCAACCGCGGTGATTGGCGCTCCAGCGTTGATCATAATTGCGAGAAAGCAATTATCGGCTCAAGATCAGCTGTTTTTCTCGATGCCTAAAGGCCCAAAGTTTATTTCACCTTTGGCTTACTTCTTGTTGGGCACAATGATTTTTGGGCTGTTGGCGTTGAGTACGCTCTCACAGCCTTCTTCTGATATGGGCTATTTTGTTATCCCAGACGCATTTGAATGGTCGATTCGTTGGCCGAGAATATTAACGGCGATATTCGCTGGTGGCGGTTTGGCGGTGGCGGGCGTGATTTTACAAAGGTTAGTCTACAATCCGCTTGCAAGCCCGGACATTCTTGGTGTGTCGGCGGGCGCTGTTCTGGCGTTGATTTTCAGTAGCCTATTCATGGGTTATTCGATTCACTCATTGAGCCCTTGGATTGCTTTCTTAGGCAGCGCGATTGCACTGTGTTTATTGCTATTCCTTGGCAAGAAGCATCAGTTTGCACCTTCGATCTTGATTCTCACAGGTATCTCATTAACCGCAGTTTTGGAAGCTTTGGTGCAATTCTCTTTAACGCGAGTGGGTGAGGGGAAATACACTTTATTGGCTTGGTTGGCAGGCTCTACCTATCGTGTTGAACCTGAGTCGGCAATGATTATGACCATGGTGATAACGGCTTCTATCGGGGCTGCTTTGCTATTGAGCCGTTGGGTGACCTTAATTGCGACTGGCCGACAGTTCGCGAGTGCCAGAGGGCTGAATATCAGTATCGCCTACGTGGCACTGTTGTGTATTGTTGCGATCTTATGTTCGGTCGTGACAACCACCATGGGACCAGTCGCGTTTGTCGGCTTGTTAGCTCCGCATATCGCAGCAATGGTGGGCGCTCGTTTGGTTCGAGAGCAGATCATCTTGTCGTTTTTGATTGGTGCAGCATTGATGCTATTTGCAGACTGGTTAGGGCAAGTGGTGGTGTTCCCAGCGCAGCTTGCCGCAGGGACGTTAGTTTCAATTATTGGTGGCAGTTATTTCATCTTCTTGTTACTGAAATCTCGAAGAACATAGGTTCTGTCAAAACAGAGAGCCCTTGATTATCAAAGCTACTGGTATTCAAAGCTATTGGCAATAAAAGCTACGAATGAAAAGCAGTGAATGGAGCGAACCATCACTGCTTTTTTATTGATGTCGTTTGTGTAAGGGGGAGGTGTTAAGCAACACAGGTCTCGCTTCTTAATGTGCAAGTTTGGCATATGTTAATAAAATGTATAATCTAAAGATCTGACCACTCATAAGGTAGCCACCATGCCAAACCTCGATCGTATCACTTGTTCCATTGATGAAAACCAAATTGCCACCGTTGTGCTGAATAGACCCGATAAGCTCAACGCTATTGATATGGCGATGTTTGAAGGCGTCAATAATATGATCAGAGAACTCAAAAAGAATAACGAGATTCGCGCTGTGATAGTGAAAGGTAATGGTACGGATTTTTGTTCAGGGCTCGATGTTAAATCGTTATTGAACAGTAAAGTTGGAGCGATGAAGCTTTTGTTCAAATGGTTGCCGACGTTGCCAAATGCGGCTCAGTATTTTTCTATTGGTTGGCGAGAGATCCCTTGCCCTGTCATTTTTGCGATTCACGGGCGTTGTTGGGGAGGTGGGCTTCAATTAGCCAGTGGTGGCGATTTTAGAATCGCTAGCCCAGATGCGAACTTCTCGATATTGGAAGCGAAGTGGGGGTTGATTCCTGACATGGGAGGCGCTATCGCATTTAGAGAGCTGATGCGTAAAGATCACACCCTAGAAATGGCGATGACGGCCAAAGTGATCGACTGTGAAACCGCGAAAGAATATGGATTGGTGACCAAGATTGCTGAAGACCCTTACGCT
Source organism: Vibrio sp. 10N.222.49.A3 (assembly GCF_041475145.1). Classification (NCBI taxonomy): domain Bacteria; kingdom Pseudomonadati; phylum Pseudomonadota; class Gammaproteobacteria; order Vibrionales; family Vibrionaceae; genus Vibrio; species Vibrio sp. 10N.222.49.A3. The sequence continues at coordinate 10,168 of NZ_JBFRVM010000143.1, read as the reverse complement.
GAAGCCTATGCGTTGGCACTTGAGTGCGCGAATCGGTCGCCAGATGTTGTCGCTGCTAATAAGAAACTCTACAACAAGACTTGGTGGTCCAGTCCTGGGTTCGCCTTATTTTACGAGACTTGGTATCAAATAAAGGTAGGGTTAGGTAAGAACAGAGCAATTGCTGCTCAACGTGAAATTCATCCAGACAAGCCGCGTCCATACGTCGCTAGAAGGTTCAAATAGCGCTTGTAAAGTAATAACGGGTATTCCCATTGTTTATAGGGCTTTGCGGTAACCTTAGATCAATTTAATGTCTAAGGCTAAATGAGCAATCTGATGAACAAAACTTTTACTTACTCGCTAGCTGCCACCGCAATTTTTACAAGTTTAAATGCTTTCGCAAGTGGTCTATTTTTACAAGAAGCTGTCGTCGCCAATGCCGGTACAACTGGCGCAGGTGACGGTGTTTACTCTCGTTCAGCTGCTGCGATGTGGACCAACCCAGCAACCATGTCTCACATGGGCGAAAGCAAAACGACTATCAATACCATGGCGTTTGACCTTGAGATGAAATATCAAGACAACCAAGACTCTAGCGGTGATGGTAAAGGCCATTCAGTGTTGCCTTCATTTGGTGCTTTCCACGCGCATCAAGTAACAGACCAACTGCACCTTGGTATCGCACTTGGCGCTGTTGGTGGCTCAAGCCTTGATTACGGTAGCGATTGGGCAGGTGCTGCCCTTCTAGAAGAAATTACTCTGACCGCAATGCAAGTGAATCCATCACTGAGTTATAAGCTGAATGACCAATGGTCTGTTGGCGCAGGTATTCAATTGAGTTGGGCTGCATTACAACAGTCATCTTCTCTTTTTATAGCCAAGCAAGATACTGACTGGGCTTATGGTTATAACCTTGGTGTTATGTACACTCCAACAGAGAAGTTAAAACTGGGTGCGAGTTACCGCTCGAAACTAGAGCACGAATTTAACAATGATGTGAATGTCTTTACTGGCGGTAAACGTTCATTGAATACTGGTATTGATGTACCTGAACTCGTTGATGTCAGTGCAAGCTATGCATTGAATTCTCAATTAGATTTATTGGCAAGCATCCAGTTTCATCGTTGGAGCCAATGGGACAATACTGTTTTGGATCTAGGTACCAACGAAAATGGGGACTTCCCAATTAGTCAAACTCTACAACGTGACTGGGATGATGTTTGGAAATTTGCTGTTGGTGCTGACTACCAGCTGAACTCTGACTGGCGTTTAAAGGCGGGCTTCTCTTACGAAACCTCTCCACAAGACGATCCTTCAATGCAGTGGGTTGATCTCCCTGTAGGCGAACAGTATCGCTACTCGGTAGGTGCTTCAACGTATTAGGATGATATCTTGATCGATGTGTTCTACGAATACGCGGACTTAGGTTCGGTTGAGATGAATCGTGATGGACCTACAGGGCGCAACTTGCTCAATGGTTCTTTCGATGGCCGTATCCACTTTGTTGGCGTTAGTGCGACCTTCTAATGGCATTACGTACTTTATTACTTGCTGCTGCTGCAACGTTCGGGTCTATGGGGGCTTTTGCTGAAGAGAAGCACCCTGATGATCCGACTAAGATTGTAACCAAAGCTGGCGTTGCTTATAACGAAGAGCTTAAGTTTTCGGGCTCTATTGGGCTGGATGAAGCGCGAATGATCAACGCTCGTGTCAACGCTGATGGAGAAGAGTGGCGATTAGGCGGTTCATGGCTGTTGCCGATGGGTATCGTGAATTTCAACTTTAGCCGTTCTGAATATGATAACGATGCTTATAAGAACAACTACAGTATTGGCACATTTATACCACTGAGCTATTTCGATATTGAGCCGTTCGGTTGGCAAATCTTCCCAATGGCTGGTTACAGCTACAACGATGGTGAAGTAGCCGTATTCGATGGTGAGAATGTGGGTTCTGATTATGTATTGATGCCGAGCTCGACACATGGTGGCTATATCGGAGCGTTTGGCTTAAAAACGATAACCGATGAATGGTCTATCATGGGCTTTGGTGGTGGTTCAATGGGTTCTGACGATTACTCTGGCTATTGGATTGGCGTTGGTGCGAGTTATAAATTGAGTGATGCTCAATCATTCAATTTCTTCACAATTTTTGCTGAGGATGATTTTGGAGAGAACAACAGTGTTGGCGCATCTTACACCTATGAGTTCAAATAGCTGTTAGCAATTCGCAGGTGGACGTCTCTCGTAAGAACCATTCACTTAGTCCAGATTAAATTGAACAAAGTCGCTTATTAAAACTGAGCGACTTTCTTTTATTCTATTTCCCAATCTTTTTTATCTCTTTCTGCTGCTTTCTATCTCTTTCTAATGTGAGAGTACTGCTCTCTTAATCTAGATTAAGTTTTCCTCGTCTTATTCTCTGTACTATCCGCATAAATCAACGCCCATTCAGTAATGGACAAAAGATAGTTACTTTGTGAAAAAGAAGTGGTTCTCTTTTGTCTTTTAAAATGGGCAAACATAATAAAGATTTAATGAGGATAAGACTTGAGCACTTTGTTTACAGAAACCCGCATCGGCAGCATGACATTGAAGAACCGCTTCATGAGAAGTGCAACGTGGGAAAATATGGCTACTGAAGATGGGCATATGACAGATAAACTGTACGCTATCTATGAAGAGCTGGCTCAAGGTGAAGTCGGCTTGATCGTAACGGGTTACGCGAACATCGTTGAAGAAGAAAAGCCGAATGCGGGCATGATTGGTATGTATAACGACTCATTCATTGCAGAGTATCAGAAGCTGACTCAACTGGTGCACGACAACGACTCTAAAATCGTGATGCAATTGGCTTATGGTGGCACCAAAACCACGCATGATCTTGGCGAACGAGTGATCTACGCACCAAGTGAGGTTCCAGAAAAAGGAACTCAAACTCTAGGCAAAGAGATGACCAAAGACGAGATCAACTACATTGTTGATGCCTTTGCTCACGCGTCATTAAGAGCACAGAAGTCAGGTTTTGATGGCGTTGAAATTCATGCCGCTCACACTTACCTGATTAACCAATTTTTAAGCCCTTATTACAACCAACGTGAAGATGAATACGGCGGTAGCTTAGAAAACCGCATGAGATTTTTGTTAGAGATCTATACCGCGGCGCGCAAGCTGGTGGGTGATGATTTCCCTATCTTAGTTAAGCTTACAGCTTCGGAGTTTTTTGAAGGTGGCGTGACCTTCGACGAAACACGTATTGTGTGTAAAAAGCTTGAACAAGTGGGCGTGGATGGCATTGTCGTGTCAGGTAATATTCATGGTAAAGCCGACACTATGATTGGCGAATCTCACGATGGGTTCACTATTCAAGCTGAAGGTTATTTTCACGAATATGGTCATGCTATCAGCCAAGACGTTAACATTCCGGTGATCACTGTGGGTGGATTGACGGATTTCGATGCCATTGAAGCCATCGCAAACAACACGGGCATTGAATACTTCGCGCTTTCAAGACCGCTGCTTTCTGAACCCCATTTAGTTAAGCGTTGGAAGGAGGGGGATAGAAGCCCTGTTGAATGCGAACGATGCTCTAAATGTCGTACTAAGCGCGGTAACTTCTGCGTGGTGAATAAAGACAGAAAAGCACAGCTTGCTCGAATGTAGTCGCTGACCCCGGCTCCAATCGTGAGCCGAAATTTATAGCCGAGTCTAAGTTTGAGCCTGTGTAATCGCGCAGGCTCTTGTTCATGCCGTATTCCACGAAACGATATTTGAAACCTTATTAATCACATCTTCCTGTCAAATTGGTGCGACTAAACAGATACACTACGCCTGTAAATTATCCAACCAAGTTATCGATAAAAACTGAGCAAACTTTGAAACTACTTCCTCTTCTTAAGCAACCTCGAATCCACTGACGCCTCTTTAGTTTTAGCGACATTGCTATGATTTAAGCGTGATACTCACTATTCATCCCAGTGAACCCTGTGTTTATAGGGCGTTAGTTTGTGCACCTTGGATTTGCATCGTCGAACATTCTGATAGTTAACGAATAAAACTAAATAGATCATTCAGAGGTAAAAATGCAAAAGAAGCATTGGTCCAAATTCGAGTTGCTGCATGAAGTCGTAACCAACCCCAATATTCACGTAAAAGGTCAACACAGTTATTACAGCGATTGCTGGGATAACGGCTTTGAACAATCGGTAGTGCGTTATTTACACGGCGACGAAGTCAGCCGCCAGTGGGAGCCTCGATGGGAAATCGACGAACTCTATATCGGTGATTATGTCTGTATTGGCGCAGAGGTCGTGATTTTAATGGGTGGCAACCATACACACAGAGTTGATTGGTTTTCACTGTATCCATTTATGGATGTTATCGACGACGCCTACATTGGCAAAGGCGATACTCACATTGAAGATGGGGTGTGGTTAGGCATGAGAGCGATGGTGATGCCCGGTGTGACGATTGGCGAAGGCGCTGTAGTTGCAGCGAATAGTGTGGTGACTAAAGACGTCGCTCCATACAGCATTGTCGGTGGTTCACCAGCTAAAGTCGTCAAATACCGCTTTGATGAGTCCGTTATTGACGAACTCATGTCATTCAAAATATACGAGTGGCCCTCAGATAAATTTGAAGCGCTGAAACCGTATTTATGTAACTCAGACTTTTCAAAGTTAAAGCAGGCGATAACGGATTACGACAATTGTTTGTAAGGAGCGCTTGTAACGAGCATTTGTAAGGAGCGTTTTTAAGGTACGGGTATAGCCATAGATTTGTGTAGAAAGATCTGTGTCATATTTATATTGAAAAACACGTTAAATCAGTTCGTTACCTTGCAATACTCAACATGGTGTACCAATCTTATTTCATAAGCATGGATAAGGATTGTGTATGCCCGCAAGTTCAATGAAAAACAAAGGGGTGGTGGGGAAAGTCCTACTGCCTTCTTTACTCATAAATCTTCTCTCTCTCGCCGTTCCGTTAACGGTTTTACAAATTTACGATCGTATTTTACCTAACCAAAGTTACGGTACTGCCACTTTGTTGTTGGCGGGTGCAGCGTTGGCTGTTGCCATGGAAGCATTGATCCGGTTTGTGCGTACTTGGCTTTTGTCAGCCGCGGCCAGCAATACCGAGAAAGCGACCTATCAAACCTTGGTTGAAAGAGTAACAACGGCTTCATCAGGCCATCTCCGCCAAATTGGTGTTGGCGGCGTGGAAGAGGGGCTTGGTTCTGTATCCAAAGTCAAAGATTGGTATTCCGGTGGTGTGATTGCAGGCTTTATTGATTTGCCTTTTGCCTTGATCTTCTTGGGCTTGGTGGCTTACATCGGCGGTGAGCTGGTGGCGATACCTTTGGCAGTTTGGCTGATTACTCTCGGAATCGTTTGGTTATCTTCTATTCGCGTTAAAAGCTTAAGTGAAGAAGCTTCCCAAGATGAGCAGGAGCGAAAAGCGTTTTTGATTTTGCTAAGCCAAACCATTCAAGGAATCAAACGTCAGGCTGTTGAGTCTCGAATCTTTAATCAGTTTAAATCCCTCAATAATGTTCGCTCTCAGTCTAAAGCGAGAGAAGAAGAACAGAACGCCTTCGCCCAAGAATGTATTCAGCTTGCTGCATTAGCCACGTCAGTTTTACTCGTGATTACGGGGAGCTTGTGGGTGTTGGATGGCCAGTTAACCACTGGTGGATTGGCGGCATGTTCTATCTTATCGGGCAGAGCCGTCGCACCTTTAAGTGCTTTGGTGGGAGTTCGAATTAAGCTTAATTCAATACACAGTGCTAATCAGGCAATAGAAAAATTGAGTGACTTATCACTATCGGACTCTTCAGATTCTGAGCAAACCGAGAACCACTTATCTGACTTTGAGACGTTGGAAATTCAGCAAGCGACCGTTGAAAGATACGGTGAACTCTCTCATGCAGATGTCACCTTGAATAAAGGTGAGTTGGTATTGTTAGAGAGTGAAGATCGCCACACCAACAGTCATTTATTGTCGTCGATTGCAGGTATTGATGATCTAAAAGTGGGTGAGTGCTTCATTAACGGAGCTGCCGTTTCAATCGCATCCGTAACCAATATTGTGGCCTACTGTGGCGTTAAAGGGCAGTTGGTGTCGGGTACTATTCTCGACAACTTGTGTGGCTTTGACCCTGAGAAAACGCAAAGCGCCAGTGACTATGCAAAGCGTTTGGGTTTAACCAAAGAGATTACTCGATTACCCGATGGACTAGAGACACAAATTGGCCATACGAGTGCTTCTTTGTTGAGTATGGGTAACGTGAAAATGCTCAATATCGCGGCTCAATTGGCAAGTGATAAACCCATAATCATGTTGGAAAGGCCGGATTCTTCACTTGATTTAGACGCCCTTGGGAATCTAGCTAAGGTGTTGGAAGAAGAAGTAACGGCAGGACGCACGATACTGATGGTGAGCTACCATTCGAAGCTTCGCGAATTTGCTAATCGAATCATTACAGTGGAAAGTCGAGCTATTACGGTCGACAGCGAGAACAACCAGGAGGCCGTCGTATGAATCGTTTAGATATTGGTAACCCTTCAGGTACGAACAACCGTGCAGATACCAGCGGTCGACAAGAGGTGATGAATCATTTAGAAACTGAGAGCCTTTCCGTTCTTAAGCAGTTGGAAGTTAATGCTAATATCCAGTTGTTCGCACATCAATGGGTCGATGAAAATGGCATTGAATCAATCGACGATATGTTTGCCTTGTTCGACAGGCTTGCACTGCCTTATCGCTTGGTTGCCAACCTAGATGAAGTTGGTGAACATAAATTGGTCTTACTGGTACTTGGTGAACATGAGCTGGTCTCTGGTCATTTAGAATCCAAGCAATTTGTTGCCTTTAATGCCAATGACGACATCACCGATGTCCCTCAGTTTTGTATTGTTATCGAAGGGCCACCATTAGAGAAGGCCTCTCCTGATTGGGTTGGCGAAAGGTTACATGCGTTTCGTCCCATCATTCCTAAATTGTTGTTGGTCAGCTTTATCACTAACTTATTTGCGCTTGCTGTTCCCTTCATCACGATGTCGATTTATGACCATGTGATTGGCGGTGATGCAGGGCATGAGTTGCAAGGCATCGCTATTGGCGTGGCGTTGTTGTTTGTGATGATGGGTTGGTTGAGAACATTACGTAGCCGAGTGTTTGCTTCAGTTTCCAACCGAGTAAGTCGTGAGATTTCTCAATCCCTCGTGCAGCGTCTGCTTCGTAATAGCTATGCTCAAAATCAGCAAACAGCTTCTTCTAGTCAGCAAAACCAAGTGATGCTGTCGGAGCGTATTTCAGGTGTGCTATCGGGGCCATTAGGAAATGCGCTGTTTGACCTACCATTCATTCTTATTTTTGTACTTGCGATAGGTGTTTTAGGCGGATGGTTGGTACTGGTTCCAGTCGTCTCTTTAATCCTTTATTACTTGCTAGCAAAACGCTCGATACGCTCTAGCAGCAAGCGCTCTATGCAATCGACAGTGGCAGGTACGAATCGTCAAAACATGACTAATGAGCTGTCATCCAAGCTTGCCTTTATTCGCAGTGCTGGATTCTCAGAGCACTGGATTCAACGTTTCAAAAAGGCCAATCTTCTTGCTTCAACAGTGACCTTTAATCAATCGGTTCTCCAGAGCCGGTACACCTCGATTTACTATTTCATTGGTGTGGGGTCGACACTCGCCGTGATGGGGTTAGGAATAGGACTTATTTTTGAACAAGTGATGACGCCCGGTGGTTTGATTGCTTCAATGATGTTGATATCTAAGGTGACTGGCCCAGCTCAGGTGTTGGCAAACAGCGCGATGCGTTTTAATAGCTTTAATCAATCCAAGCTGCAAGTGAACCGTATTTTGTCTCAGCCGTCTGAGCGTGAATTCAGTTACCAGCATCACCCGTTACCTGTGGTAGCGCCTAACTTGAAATTAGACCAAGTGACACTGCGCTATCCCAAACAGAGTCGCCCTGCCTTGAATGGTGTGAGTTTTGATATTGAAGCCGGTGAAATTGTCGCGATTACCGGCCCTTCTGGGAGCGGTAAATCAACATTAATTGAAGTGCTGTCTGGCTTGCAGCCTATCCAAAACGGCATGGTTGAGCTTGAAGGCGTTAACCTCGTTCAATACGATCCGCAGCTTTATCGCCACTGGTGTTTCATTCGAGCCGCATATCCTGATTTGCTTACGCTGAGTATTCGAGAGTGGCTAAACGACGGTCACAAAGTCGAAGATCAGAAAATGATCTCTGCAATTGAAATGGTCGGCGGAAAGCGTTGGTTCGAGACATTGTCAGGTGGGCTAGACACCTCCATCAGTAGTATTCAACCGGACAGCCTTTTTGACATGTTGTCTGGCAGCGTCGCGCAGATCCTCATTGATGCAAAAGCGCTGGTTTATGACTACCCAATGTTCTTAATGGATAATCCTGTGCCTGATGCTCACCCAAATGCTAAACGTATATTTGGTGAGTTTGTGCAGTCGAAAAAAGGAAAAGCAACGGTGATCTACACGTCCCACGATCCGGATTTAATCAAGCTTGCCGATAAAGTGGTGGTGTTAAATGAAGGAGCTGTAGTTTATGCAGGCCCATTAGAGCCGGAGCAGTCTTCGAAGCAGGAACAGCCTTCAGAGCCTCAAGTTTCTCAAGAACCGCAGTTATCTGAGCAACCGTTATCTCAAGAGCTACAGCCGTCAACTCAAGAGGCGTCTGCTCAACAAAATGCAGCCCAACAAGAACAATCAAAGTCTAAGCAAGGAGTCGCTAATGACTAAACAATCTATCGAGAAGGGCAAGCGCTACGGTGAACTTGTTGAATCACAAAATACGGCTCGTACATTGGCACTGGCCACATGGTCGGTTGCCTTATGTGTTATTGCTTTTGCCACTTGGTCTGTAGTCACTCAAGTTGATGAAATCGCCAAAGCCAAAGGTGCTGTGATTCCGGAAGGCGAGAAGCAAGTATTACAAAGCGCGATTGGCGGTAAGTTAAAGCAAATTCTCGTTAAAGAAGGCCAGTTGGTAGAGAAAGGCCAGCCGCTTGTTGAGTTTGATGCCACTTTCCAGCGTACCGCCCTTGAAGAGCTAAAGTCCCAACAAGTGACGCTTCTAGCCAGTGTGGAACGTATGAATGCGCTGCTTGAGCAGCGTGAGCCTAACCTTGCTGAGTTTGAGGTCGATTACCCAGAGATCGTCAGCCAACAAAAAGCGCAGCTAAACGCGCAAAAAGCCCTCTACTTCCAAAAGCGTGTGGTGCTTGAGAAAGAGAGCGAGCAAATTGCAGAGCAGCTTCGTAGCGTAGAAAAGGCCTTGCCGAGTTATGAGAAAGAGTTAAATGCGACTAAGCAAGAGTTGAACATACTAGAAAAGGGTTATAAGTCGGGTAACATTTCACGTTTACGTGTGCTTGAAATGCGACAAAAATTGGCCAGTATCGAACAGAAAATCGAAGAAGCTCGTGGTAAGAAGTCGGTATTGATTAGACAAGCTGACAGTAATGACCAAAAAATCATACAGCTTTTGGCGGAAGCGAAAGCTAAAGTGAGCGATGATCGTTCTAAAGCCGTATCTGACTTATCAGCATTGAATGCTAGAGTTCGTTCAAGCCAAGCTAAATTGACCAACACCATGTTGGTGTCACCGCTACAAGGCTTGGTGCAAAGCCTGCCAAGCACGCAAAACGGTGGTGTTATTCAGCCAGGTGGCACTGTGGTTGAAATCGTTCCTGTTGGTGGGAAAGCCGACTTTAAAGCGCGTTTGTCACCAAGAGATATTGGTTTTGTGAGTGTAGGGCAGCCGACTCGTATCAAGATTGATGCGTTTGATTACAGCCGCTTTGGGGCGCTAAAAGGGGCGGTGGAGAGTATTTCACCGACCACAAGTCAAAGCGAACGTGGCGAGATCTATTATGAAGTCGTCGTCTCGGTGGATGTTCCTTATTTCCGTGATAATCCGGAGAGCTTTTCTATCTTGCCAGGTATGACGGGCGAGGTAGATATTACAACAGGTGAGAAATCAGTATTCCAGTATTTATGGAAACCGATTTATACCAACGTGAGTGTCGCGTTTGGGGAGCGTTAGTTTGTTTTATAGTTAAAAGTTATAACTGAAATTTAAAAGAGAATAGAAATAAAAAGGAACACTAAATAGTGTAATGCCGATCAGTTAAA
>NZ_JBFRVM010000142.1:2983-15780 GCF_041475145.1 Vibrio sp. 10N.222.49.A3 | reverse complement strand
GCAGGTGTAATGCGGACAGTTTAATGGAACATGGGCCAGTCTAAATATCGAGTTGATAAATCCTTGTAACGCTCTCAGTGGCATAGAAAACACGCGTTTCACCATGAGTACTGTCGTGATAGCTAAATCACTGAATCGACGTGGCCTACCGCGCTTATTCTGTTTGCTTTGCTCCCACCCGCTAATCGCCTCTTCATCAATCCAAAAGGTCAGAGAGCCACGGTTAATGAGTGATTGGTTGTATTGCTGCCAGTTGGTTGTTTTGTAACGAGGTTTAGGCATAGAGCTACGAGTGAGAGTGGAGGTAGCTGATCAGATCGTAGGTTCTTGATTTAGTTCTATTGAATTACGCAACAAAGCCTATCGGCATAGCCTGCAGGCTTTTGAATGGCGAGGAAGCCACGAGAATAATAGATATAGCCAGAGAGTTTTTCGTTACAGCTGGCACGCACAGATTTGAGTCGGTTGAAACTGTTATAGCTATAAAGCGTATAACAAAGCTCTACATTTAAAGTCTCATATGCACCGCAAGCATGGTGTCACGCTGAATCCTAAAAAGGACATCAAGCCACTACTTGCAGTTGCCAAGAAATCGCGTAAATACCAATGGTTGAAGTAATATGATTCAATCGTCTTCCAGCAATCTGTGCTTAATCTTCACCAAGGCTTTAATAACTTCTTTAATCCGAAGTTGAAACGCGACAGAGGCTCCTTCGGGGCGAGTCCAATACACGGCAGAGGGACTCGCCTAATACTTAGTGGGAGAATCTGCTAGTTCTATGCCAGAGGAAGACATAAGTCGTAATTGAGTGAGTGTTACCACCCAACCCTCAGATTTCTTCTTTTCGAATCAGGGCAGGTAAAGCTTTCTCTAAACTTGGGGCCAGTTCAATTAGCCCGCTTGGGGTTTTCCGACCTAGAATTAGGTTTAATTATGCCGAAAAGTTATGCAAAAAGGAGCGTATTATTTGCCTTTTGCCGTTGTAGAAGACTAAGAGCTATAAAGTTTATCACGTCTGACGTAGGCTAAGGTCGCCCTTTCACGAATTAAGGAGGGCGTTAAAGGGAGAGGTTCTAGGCGGGATCGGCGAAGTTAAGGTGAACACCGTAACAATCTGAGCATGTGTGAATGCCAAATCAAGTGATGTGTTCTGCTGGGGTTCTGAGCAAAATAGGAAAAAGAAAAAAACGACATATGAGATCGTTGATGGTTACTGTCATGGAAGCTGGCCGGGAGCAAATAATGAGAAAATAAAACACTGCTCTCAACGGATCTTGTGGGACTTCCCTTTCGATATCAACCTCTAATCCATCAAGTAACGAGCTTAAAACCTAAAGAACATGAGTACTGCTGAGGACATTTTTCTGTTGAGATGTAACCAGTTCCGCTATTGGCATGCAAGATTCCCAAATCGTCTACTAATTAGATGGAGGATGAATTTTTCGGGGAAATGTGTTCAATACCCCAATCAGCTGTAAATCGTAGAACGATTAACAAGGATGCCGTGTTCGGCCAACGTATAACTTAGATTGGCAGAGCTCAAAGTCGTAGAGGCATACCAGCGAACACACCAAAGAAGGAGGTTAGGGCGAAGTTTTGCCATTTGAACTCAAAGTTGGCCAGAGGGCGGGATTCGTTAAAAATCTCTTCTGTATATACATTATTACTGCGCTTTTCTAAATTTTTCATTATAAATTATAAATTAATTATTATAAAAATAAAGATTAAATATATATTTTATCATTGTGATAAAATATGGGATATAATATATGAAATTTCTAAAAACAAATTCATTTAAAAAACTATGTTTACTCGCTTTTTTATTTAATATTAATAGCGCTTTTTGCTCTTCCACTGGACCTAGAGAGGAACCTTTTTCGAGGCTTTATCTTGAAGGCACCTATGTGAATTTATCGCCAAATTCTAAAATATACGCCAATAATAGAATGCAGGCCGAAATTGAAATTTATTATCAGTTGAAATCTAATTACACGTTTGACAATGCAAGTCTCAAAAAACTCTATACGGCGGAAACGATTGACTCGCTCTCCGTCTCAGATTCTCACAGCGGGTATGTATTAGATATCAGGCTTGAGGATGGAAGTAACCGAAACAGACGAAGAGAAGGCTATAGGAGTGTTTCTAAGTTTGTTTCAGGTAACCGTGCAGATGTTTATCATCTGTGTGTCCAAGCGACGGCCACCAATAATATCACTGGTGAATCTCTTACCCAAAATACTTGTAATGGAACCACAAACAAATCTTCTGCCATCGTCGAATTGTTGACCCCAAGAACCTTTACCAGTTCAGATTTTACCTACGAAACAAGCAATAGCGGATGGAGTGATGGGGCCATTCTTCATCTCAATAAGTATAAGCCTAACAATTTTACGCTCCAGAAAGTTTGGCAAGAAGGGGGGCTGAGATTTAATAATGACCACCATAGGTTGCTGGGGACTTATAGCAACAGCCAGTCCTCTTCCGCCTTATACTGGATATATGATACAGATGCTGGCCATATCAACATACCATTTTCAACTACCTATGACACTGGCTGGAAAGACCGGGTTGTCTATGGCGATCTCAATACAGATGAGGCCATTATATTCGTCAGCTCATTTGGGCGCGGTATTTACAGCAGCAACTCTGCTAACATCTCTAAAGCATTTCCTCCCTATGACTGGAACCAAAGTATTAGTCCTGATGGAAAAATAGTGTATTTCGAAGATAAATTTGGCAATAGAGGATACTTTAGTTTTTCAAGAACTAGCTACAATGATTATTTCGAGGAAGGGTACTATTTAAGAAGAATACATAGTGAACATAATTAATAGGTGATTAATAAAATGTCTTTTTTATCGAATGCACATAACTTCTCAATTATTAATAATTCAGGTGTCGATCCTAGGACTGGGGCTTATATATGTTCAATAAGGCTCGCTGATTTTCTATCACATAAAACCGTAGGTTCTCCCATTTCCTTGGTATTAAACTATCGTGCCGAAAGTGTTCGAGATGAAGGGTTTGGGAGAGGCTGGCTTCTTTCTTTCAGTCGTTTTGAAAAAGAAGATAGTATTATTTACCTGAGCTCAGGACAAAATTATAAAGCGATTTATAATCATCAGACTAATGAATATAAACTCCCATACAGAAAAATTAAAGATATTAAGTTACTCTATTCTCTCAGTAATAATGAAATTAATGTTATCTATAAAAGTGGGATTGTAGAATCGATAGACTATGAAACGGGAGCCTTGAAAAAGATCACCTCCATCCAAGGCTTGGAAACAACATTCCACTATAGAGAGAGTGACCAAACTAGCAAATTGTGGAAAATAACGGATGGCTCAGGAAGAGAATTACGGATAGATTATTGGTCTGAAGACTTAAAAACAACGGTCACACAGGTTGTAGGTGGAGAAACCTATCAAACACTGGTTGTTGATAAAGAAAGCAATGGTATTTATAAAAGATTAACAACGCTTCATTTACCTGATGACGAGTCGAATATCACTTTTGAGTACGAATACCTGAGTAATATTAACTATGATCTCCTGACAGTCTTTTCTCATCCCAGTGGCCTGAAAGAAATCCTCACTTACCAAAATGAAGGGCACAGCTTTCCGAGCGGTGGGCCGGTCAGTAAAGTCCCTTATGTGACTATGCATCGATTTGTCGCTGGGAATAATCAACCTGACCGAGTAACAAACTATACTTATTCAGATAAAAACTATCTCGGTTTTGCTAGTGAAGCCGCGTTCGTCAATGGAGAAGATACTCTATTCAAATCTAGGAGTGACTATGAGTATAGTAGTGTCGAGAAAATAAATAGCACGCAATCCATAACACGGTCTTATAATAAATATCATTTACAAAAATCTATAGAATATCGCCACAATGAGGTTCTTTACAGAAAAGAAGAGTACGTTTATTACGCGGAGATAAATACCAGTATTGAGCATCAACCAGCCAATTACTCATTTCTGAAGGAAAAACATGAAACTCACTATGAAGATTCTGATTCTAGAACGTTTGTCCATAAGTATCAGTACGATGATTATGGGAATCAAACCTTAATTCGAGAGATAAATGGTGATCAAACGAAGCGAGTCTATTACACCTCTTCAGGAGAGGGTCAAGCATGCCCTCCAGAGCCTAATGGGTTTGTTGCCTTCCTGCAGGAAGAAACTTTCCAGCCAGCTTCCTCTATTACTAGTCATGAACAAGAGAGGAAAAGTGTCTTCACCTACCAATCCTTACCCCGCATCGGAGGAGGCAACTTTGTCGTCCTTAAACATGAAGAGAGCTCTCTGAGTCGTGTAGATTATGTTTACTTTAACAATGTTGAAGAGCTTACTCATGGTCAATTACAAAAAACCTCTACTTTTATCAATGATTTTGTTTCACGAAAGGACTTGTCGTACCGTTATACCGACCAAGATGTTGAAATTACAAGCGCACTAACAACACATGATAATTTAGTCGTTACCACCCAAGTCAAGCATGATTTAAAGAGTGGTGAAGCCGTTCAGTGGGTCGATAGTGAAGGAGTTATCTCAAGTTGTCGATACGATCTTCTTGGTAGGCGGACTCGAGAGATAAAGGCGGAAGGGACGGATTATGAAGCGGTAGTGAAGTATGTCTATCGTGTTGGTGATGGGCTCAATCAATTGAAGAGCATAGAGCCTACCGGTATCCAAAGCGTCGAAGACTACAACAATGCAGGCAAGGTCATTAAGACAAAACGAAGTGATCTTAATGGTCAACTCATCGTGTTGAGTGAACTCAGCTATAACAGCCTGGGTCAATTGATTGAGCAGCAAGAATTTGATAACTTTTCGACCAGTTCTTCAATGGTAACTAACTACGAATACGATGCCAGAGGCAACCTTAGTAAAATCACCCACCCAGAGGGAAGGATAGAAGTCATCAAGCAAAACCCCGTCAAGATGACTATAAACTATTCGATACAAGGTTTGCTTTCAGAAATTCGTTCTTTTGATTTAATGGGTAACTTATTAACAAAGGAGCTGCTCAACAGTCATGGGAAACGGTTAGCGTTTTTCCAGAATACTTATGATGCCTTAGGCAACTTGGTGTCGAGCACAGACCAGAAAAGTCATACTGTTGAATACACCTATGATACCGCAGACCGAGTTGTTTCAACACGTCAAATCTACGATGGTGAAACGCTTGAAATATCAAAAAAATACGTCCGTTACAGCCATGATCTTTTGCCTGTTGAAACCAGTGTTAATAATAAAACCATTGGGATTAGGGTGTATGACGGGCTATCTCGCATGGTATCTGAAGTGTCGAGTTCTGGAACTGAAAAACAGTCTTTTAGCGGGGCTTCTCCAATTCCCACGAGGGTTGTTATGGCGGATGGTAATGAACTCGAGATAACGTACAATAAGTATTTGAAGAAAGCCACGGCCTATAATGTTTCAGGCAACGAAGCGTTGAATGTCACCTATCACTACGACGCAAAATCTGGTCATCTAGTACGTGCAGAGAATAAAAATCTCATCAGTGCTTATGTGTACTTTAAAGATGGGATGACGAGAGAGGAGATGGCGTTTTTCCCCAATACGTCTGTTAGACTTTTTAGCTTTGAACAATATCACCTTTCAGGCAGGCTGGATTTTAAGCACGATTATTTTGGTAACGTCGTTAGATACAGCTATGACCGCTACGGAAGAATGTTTTATATCGAATATATTAAGCAAGATTCGAATAATGAGAGTGTCCATACATTCAGCACTTTAAATTATGATCACTATAGTCGCTTGGTCGGATGTGATACTTATAGGGGAAATGATCACCTTCAAATTAAACTAGAATTAAACGATGTCGGACTAGAAACGAAAAGAAGTGTTCATCTAAACTCTCAATTACAGTTTTCTTTGCAACAAGTTTATAACGATGAACTTCAAATCAGCCTAAAGACACTCGAAAGAGACAACAAAACAACGGTTGAAAAAATGTCATACGATGATTTCCATCGACTAGTTGATTATCAGTGTGATGGCTTTGAACACCCCAAAGATACATTTGGCAACAAAATCATTCGACAGCAATATAGTTATGACTTGTACGGCAATATAACCAAACTTATCACGTTTTTTTCAGACGGTACCGACAATATTTGTACATATACTTATGATACTGATGACGTGGTGCGTCTTACGTCAATCTCTAATACCCACATTAGCTACTCTGAATCGGCTAACTTAACTTATGACACATCAGGAAACATAACTAAAGATGAGCGGGGGGCGCTTTATCATTATGACGCTCTTGGTCAATTGAATTCAACTTCTCTGCCTATTAACAACAAGTCTTATCAATTCGAATACGACGCTCAAGGGCGTGTAGTGGCGCAAATTGGGCAAGACGAACCCAAGATGGAGCTTTATTATCAAGGTGACCAGATAGTCAACGAATTATACGATGGATGGCACACTTGTTACCATAACGTGGGTGGTTTATGGACGGACCGTACTATTTCTTCGTACCTCAAGTTTAATATCAGCCCTTCAAATTATGATACCTCGGTGCATCTTGCTGAACATCAATACTTACTAGGAAACGCCCAACATAGTGCTATCGCTACTCTAACCTCACACCATGGCGATGATACTATTTCGACAGAATACAAAATGTACACCCCCTATGGACAAGGTTGAGGTGAAGGCGTGATTTATAGAGGAAATGTTTATCATGAATAAGAATTATGGTTCATCCGGTGTTAATCAAAGATATATAGATCTATCAAAAAGAACTTTTATCAAGTATTCCACCTCATTGGCTGCTTTATCCCCGTTTATTTACTTTACTCCAAGATTTCTCTTAGCTGGCGAAGCCTTTAAATCAAAATTTGAATCTTCAGGGTTAATTGTGCCTGTTAAATTTTCTCAGAGTCGGTTAGGTTTTAATGGCGAACGTGAGATTAGCGACATTGGTTCAGGGCTATATCATTTAGGCAATGGTTTTCGGATTTATAGTTCAGGTTTGACTCGCTTCCATTCTGCAGATGTGTTGAGTCCTTTTGGAGAGGGAGGGAGTAACTCCTATAGCTATTGTTTTGGCGATCCTGTGAATTTGCGTGATCCCAGCGGAAAGTTTGCGATATCCAGTTTAATTATAGGGGCGATTGTAGGGGCAATTCTAGGGGCGGGCATCTCCGCAACTGCAGAAGGAATTCGTGCGATAGTGACGGATACGCATTTTGAATGGGAACAAGTTGGGATTGGGGCCGCACTTGGCTTTATCTCAGGAGGATTTGGCGCGGCAGCAACGGGAGCAAAAACCAGTGTACAAGTGGGCCTCGCGATTGCTGATGCTTCTGTGTCAAGTGCAGTTAGCTTTGGTCTTGAATTGGCGACTGGCTCAAGTGCCAAAGATGCCGCTTTAAATGCGGGAATTGGGGCGGTAATAGGCCTTGTAACGTTTGGGGCAGGAAGAGGGATCGGGGTGGCTCGTAGCAGAAGAGCATTGATGGCTACACGACGCCAAGCGATGGAGATGGTTGAGTTAAGACATTGGTCCCCTCTTGAAGATCTCACGACCATAACAAGGCAGCGCTCACCAGGTTATCAAAGAACAGCAGCTATCTACAGGAGCGCCGACGATTATGTCTACAGCCATGGGGGGATTGGGTTAACCATGACGCCAGATGGTTTTAAAACAGCTGGACGGCTTGCGGAGTATCTACCAGAGGGCGCGCGAAGCGTTCAGAGGTTTAATTTGCAAACCTGTTTCGGGGCGACCGGAGGAAGCATGTTTTCTCAAGGGCAGGCTTTAGCCAATCATCTAAATACTAGAGTGGTTGCTTGGCCAGGTAACTACGTCCGCAACCTACCCGCAACTTCAGGGAGAGTGTTCAGACCTCAAGCCCCTGCATTAGCCAGGGTGACCAATAGCTTCAATACCGCGGCTGGTAACCTGAATAAACTCGTCATTTATGGTAGGAATCCGTCTTGGTTATGATAGTTAGAATGACAGTAATTTTTAACTAATGTGCTTTTTTACAAAAAATCTAGAGGTAAGTTGGTGGGGATAGGGGTTGTTGCCAAATTTGGGTAAAAGTAAAAAACTTCTGTCTGGCCTTTTGCCGAGTCCCGTCCTATGGCTAACTTTTAGTTCAAATGGAAACATAATATTCTCCCAGTTTGGTTGTTTATTTCATTATTGTAGCGGATTACTACAGGTGGATGCCGGCATTGCAACTGAGCTTGAAGCAGCAGCGAGTGAGAGCGTCCGGTTATTGGTTCTTTATCATCGAGGGGGAATTCACGCTCAAGCGATAATGTAACACTCTTCTTGTCTGGGCCTTCATTAGTATTAGAAGTGCTTATCTCACTGGCATATGACACTTTTAACATTGAAGGTTGCAACCCGATCGCTGTCGCATTCGCAATGAGCAACCTAGGCTCGGTATCACCTTGTTGAACAAAACCAGCAGAACGGGCTGGTAGGAGTAACTCTAACTCGAGGGGCGAGTCGTTGGGGATGATGCTTAAAATCGGTGTGCTTGGCTGCCCACTTTGGCTTGATAGGCAAGATAAAATGGCGACCACTTAAGTTAGGTGTGTTAGTAGAGGGGATGACGAGCGGAGATTGCATTGTGTTTGCTGAAGTCAGTCGAATTGCACGTTCAACGTTACAAGTACTAGAGGTACTCGAAGTGTGCATGAAAAAGAAAATTAATGTCTATATTGCAAAGGAAAACTTACAGTTATATGGCTCGAGGCAATCTCATATCACCGCTAAGGTGCTAGGAATTGCGGCAGAAATCGAGCGTGAGTTGATCTCGCTGAGAACGAAGGAAGCGCTCGCCGCCAGAAAGAAAAACGGAATGATTCTCGGAAGACTGAAGGGCCAAGCCGAGAGGGTGAAGCGCCGAGTACGCTGCGTGACTATATGAAGCTAAGGGTTAAGAGAGTTATGAAAAGTGTTTGGCGGGAGACATGTGCTTACCAAAAACGGCTGCAATAATGAGGAGCTCTTGTTTTCGAATGTAGTAAATCACATGGTGCTTCGAAGGAAAGCGGAAGTAGTCTTGGCCCAACTCTGAAACTTCTATGCCGATCAACTTATTGCTAGCCAGTAATTCCATTGATTACTTTAGTTCTGAAAAGTAAGTGGTCCATTGTGTTTGCCCCCATCGCTCTAATGTATAGCGACGAATATCAATGAGATCAGACTGCGCTGCATAAGAAAGCTTATATTGCGTCATTAATCAAATTTACCTTGGTCAAGTGCATTCATGAAATCGTCACCGTCGACTAGGTTATCTGATAGAAAATCGGCCTCTGCTTGTTCGAAGCGCGATTTCACCACCATCAATTTCAGGGCTTCAAGTTGCTCATATTCTTCACAAGACATCATCACCGCAACCGGTGAACCGTTCTTATTGATTTGTACGGGTTCACGTTGAGCCTTCATTAGTAAATCGCCAAATTTAGTTTTAGCTGTATTAGCAGTAAGTGATTGCATAATATTCTCCTTTTCGTTCATTATAAACGAATCTAACGCTTTAACTGATTTGTATGATTTTAGTTATACGGTTAATCCAATGGCGTGTCCATAAAGGTGTAATTTAGTGGATACGACTTGTTACCCCTCTCAGAACTGTCCAGTTAGTCTTTTAAATGTATATGTACACTTAATTAAAACTATCTTAATGTTCACTTTAGGGTTCATTTCATGAAAATTGGCTATGTCCGTGTCAGTATTCAAGACCAAACGCTCGACGTTCAACTTGAACAGGTTAAAGCTATAGGTTATGAAAAATTCACCAAGAGCAAGCGAGGGGGGGAATCCCCAGAGAGAGAACTGCTTAACCTGTTGCTGGACTTTGCGAGGGAAGGGGATGTTATTCACGTTACTAAAGTCGACCGTATTTTGATCGTAATACCATTGATGCTTTGCAAATTGCTGAGCAGCTAGCGAGAAAGAAAGCCGGTTTGGTCTTTCATTACTTGGGCGATTTGGATATTAACAGTGATGTGGGCAGAGCGCGCGCTCAGAAGGGAGGCACCTCTAAGACGCTCACCAACTCATTCAAGAGATTGCAAACCAAGGCATGAATAAACTGCGCTCAGTAAAGAGTTAGGGTGTAGTCGGACGACTGTTTATAAGGTCTCGGGATAAAAGTGTAGGTGAATTTGTAAAAAATCGTATTTTGCAGGGCAGCAGGAAGATATATGTTAACTTCAAATTAAACCTTTACAAAAACGAGATAATGGATAATAATGTTATCGCTCTGTTGTTCAGAGTTATTAAATGAAACATCAAGTTGTAAAAGTAAAACCCTCAGAATTCCTCGTTATTGTTGTTTTCCTCAGTGTTTCCCTTAGCTTCATAGATACATTAAATAATTCCAGCTCTCAGCGCATCGCATTTTGCGATTAATTTTTATCTTATATAAGGGACACAATATGTCTAACAAAACAAATGGCGTAGTAAAATGGTTTAACGAAGAGAAAGGTTTTGGTTTTCTAACTCAAGACAACGGCGGTGCTGACGTATTCGTTCACTTCCGTGCTATCGCATCTGAAGGTTTCAAGACTCTTAAAGAAGGCCAACAAGTGTCTTTCGAAGTAGAGCAAGGCCAAAAAGGTCTTCAAGCTGCAAACGTTGTAGCTGCATAAGATTTTAAGTAGGCGCGAGCGGAGATACCGCTTGCGTCACTTCCCCCATCTTAGAGTACTTATTTATAACTCCCCACGAAAATATCCAATATTCTCCCAATACTTTTTGTATTTGTCGTTACGTTTCTTATTTACTTCGTTTTTATAAATAAAATTATTAATATATATCAATAGTAGTATCTCTAAAAGACTGCTAGCTTCGTTATATCTAACGAAAATAAATAAGGATCAACCATGTCTCGAACAACAGGCCGTAAACTTTTTTGGTTTCAACAACAAAAGAAAAAAACGATAAATAATAAATAGGAATAGTATGAAGATCACATTTAATTTATTTAAAGACAACCTCTCTTGGGGTGGGATTATTCACCAACTTAATGGTGATGTTTTAAGGCGCCACGTGTTAGTGAGCGGAAACGTGGATGATATGAATATTAAATTTTCATACTGCGAAACGACTTTAACAGGCAGCATTACTGATCAACATGATTGTGTACTTGGTGATTTTAGTATTTTGGCTTAAATCTAAAGCACAGGCTTGTAATTAAGCTTACTAATAATTGATTACACAGTTGTCCGACTGAACCCTAACTCTTTGTTGATTGTGTGCTTGATATCTTGCTCCGTAGGCTATTGACTACTTTGGTAAAGCGGCTTGTTAGGAAATCGGTCGACATGCATTCCTCGGCTCGTAATCGCCCCCTGATTTCATTGTAATACAGCAAGATGCGCTTCTTCATATTTCAGCGGAGGCGGAAATTGTGGTGTAAATGACTCTATATGCACCTCTATTTATAAACCCTAGCCCTTAAAGTGCTTTATCAAATACTTCGGGCGTAATGTTAATATACCAATCTAAATTTACTTTCTTGCGCCTGATTAGCCCTCGCTCCTCAATAATTTCACAAGATACGCGGAAGTTGTTTGGAGGGACCTCTCTCCTAAGAAGTTGGTTAATAGCATGGTTGACCACCGTAGACTTACCTTCTTTGACTCCCTTCACGAATCCCTTTGCCAAACAACTTAATATCTCTTTTTGGATTTGGCTGAGTCTTTGATTTCTCATTTCATATTTTTATTATTCCTTGTAGCAATGATTAAACTTTAAATTTGAGAAGGAGGGTATGTTGTTTGGGTATACCTTATTGTCACTAGTTGAAAATTGCACCTAACCATTAAATGTCATAATATAAATGACATACCTATTTAGATCATAACCTAAAAGTCACTTAATCAAAATTATGTACATATTTGGATACTTAAGAGCATCAACTATCGAACAAGATGCAGAAAGAGCAAAAAAGACCTTATCAGAATTTGTTGAACAAAAAGGACTTCGTATTGCTGCTTGGTATGTTGAGCAAGAATCTGGCGCTTCGTTGCAAAGACCTAAATTACTGCAATTATTAAGTGATGCTAAAAAAGGGGATTTGATCATGATTGAGCAGATTGATCGACTCTCTCGTCTAAATGAATCTAGTTGGTCTAAATTGAAAGAAATGCTGTACGAGAAGGAATTGAAAGTCATTAGCTTGGATTTACCAACTAGTCACATCGCCATGGCTCCTGAAATATCCGATGAGTTCACGAATTCGATGATTAAAGCGATCAATAACATGATGATGGATATGCTCGCGGCGATTTCTCGTAAAGATTACGAAGATCGACGTCGACGCCAAAAGGAAGGCATAGATAAAGCTAAGACAATGGGCAAGTATCGAGGAAGAAGGCCCGATTTAGAGTTGCACGAACAAATCTACAAACTTCGAGTTCTTAAGGAGATGAGCATCAATGAAACAGCTAAGTTTGTGGGAGTGTCACCACGAACGGTCGTTCGTGTCGTCAAAAGAATGAGAGTTGAGCGTAACGAGAGCTAGGCATGTCTCACATCAAGTTGGGCCGGAATCGAGCAATTTTATAGCAGAAAGCGAAGTGATAGCGCTATTCGTGAGGGTTGTCTTCGTAAAGCAGGAGCCTCGCCCTTAAACTAGCAAGGCTTTATACTTTCTCGGCTAATGAGAAAGTTGTGCTAGTTCGTCTTTATTCAATCCTGTGACATCCATAATGGCTTCCTGATCTAGACCATTAAGCATCATCTTGCGCGCCATCTCCTTGAGGGCTTCTTGGCGTCCTTCTTG
>NZ_JBFRVM010000142.1:0-2219 GCF_041475145.1 Vibrio sp. 10N.222.49.A3 | reverse complement strand
CTTCTTGGCGTCCTTCTTGACGTCCTTCTTGACGTCCTTCTTGGCGGCCACGTTGCTCGCCTTGTTGGCGCAATTGTTCTGCAATAGTCATAAGTGTGTCCTCGTGTTTCGGTACTGATGAGGCTAGTGACGTAATTAACGCCTCTAGGTTGTTCGTTTCACCCACTTGGAGTAAGTAGCTCATCAATGACTGTACTTGCTTATCTGTAGTGTAATCGGTTAAGAGCAATGTGACCAGAGGCTCAAAGAAATCCATGATATCCCGATGCCTTGCGTGCTTTTGGACAAGCTCAAGCAATGCGATGCGGCGATGCTGCATTATCTCATCATCGGAGATGACCGTGACATCGACTAATGGAAAATCTTGAGTATAGAGCGCTTTAGCTATAAGAGGGTTAACGAACCCTTTTAACCAATTCATCTCATACGGGTAGGGCGAGACCTTACCATGGTAAAACTGCAACGGGATCACCAGAGGTAAGCGCTCATGGCCAGCTTCAATATGTTGCTGCATGGCGGCGATAGCGTAACGCATTAGTCTGAATGCCATGTGTTTATCTGGTCGACTCTGGTGCTCGATTAACGCGTAGACGTAACCTTCCCCCTGAGACGTTGTAAGAGAATAAAGGACATCCGAATAGTAAGGCCGTAAACTTTCTTCAATAAAGCTGCCTGATTCGAGTTTTAGGGTCGTCAAATCACAGATTTCACGCAGCTCAGCAGGCAGGTGAATATCCAATAAGTCCTTAGCGGTTTCTGGATGAGTGAGAAACTGCTTAAAGAGGGCATCATGTGGGGTTGGCGTGGTCTTTTTCATTTTATTATCCTAACACCAAATGAGTTAAATCAGTATCACGATAGGGATTCTGCGCTAGCTTAATTTCTGCTCACGCATCAATTTAGATTATTTAATGTGATTCCCAAGGGAGGTTGACGGGGGAGTGTAAAATGAGAGCAGAGTGCAACAATAGTTAGCCACGCCTAACATTAAGTAGGCTTTCTAACAAAACTCTATTAATCGATTAGGTTTGTAGTAGAAAGCCCCTCTCAATTAGGCCTTTTTCTACAGCGAGATTTATATGCTATAAACGCTGTAACAACAATGGTTAATTGACTAACATGTATCGCTCGGGGATGTTTTAAAGTCATCAAATTTTAAGATTAGGTTTTTTGGTGAAGTTTGTGTTTTGGGGAGTCACACTTGGAGTTCTGTAAATAAGTGTACGTTATGAAGCCAAAGTCAAAATACCAAGGGTAGCGAGTAAACAAGAGACTATTTTCGTTTTAAGGTTCGTGCGCTCTTTTAAAAAGAAGTAACCAAAAAGAATATCGAGGATGAAGGCTCCTTGGAATAAAACCATGACTAAACTAAAAGCGCTAGTGTTAAGCACTTTTAAGAGAAAATAGTAGCTTGCTGTTCCGCAAGTGGCTGTTATTACGGCGTTAAATAGAACTTTTTTGATTAACCTATAATGAACTTTAAATAGTAGAGGCGTCAAAAAAGCGGTTCCAGAAAAACCGATAAAAAGGATAACGCTAGTAGGTAAGTACAACGTAAGTACTTTATCAAAACCAATGGCTAGAGTGAGAAAGATTGGCGCGAGCCACGCGTGTAGATTGTTTGAAAAAAGAAGATTCATGTTGTTACTTGTGCTGATGAGCAGTGAAGCGACAAGTATCAGTATAACGCCAGTCATTTGAAGGAAAGTCAGTGTCTCATTTAAAAAGCTAACCCCGAACAGAGCACTCCAAATGATCTTTGTTTTAGAGATTATCGAGACAACGCCTAATTCAATTGAAGCACGAGCCCTAAAGGTTGAGTACGCAAACCCAAGCCATGAGAAAACACTGAATATACTTAAAAGCAACAGCTCCCAAAGTTCACTTGTATTGTCGAATTTTGTAGGGATTTGTTCGATTTCGAAGATAACAAACAGAGCAGCGAGTAAACTGCATGTGATTTGATAGGCTAGTAAATATTCATTACATAAAGGATTTTTCTTAAGAAAGACTCGTGAAATCCATTTGTCTAATGAACTTAAAGTCATAGCTAGAGCTAATATAGTGTAGGAACTTATCATTGTTTCTCAATGTGAATCGAGGTCTTGCATTTTATGAGTTCAAATAGTTTTCGGTTATTGGGGCTACTCTCTTCTCCTTTAGTAATAGCAACGTGATTATAATCAGTTTCAATTTTAGCTATGACATTTGGAATGACG
>NZ_JBFRVM010000141.1:0-366 GCF_041475145.1 Vibrio sp. 10N.222.49.A3 | reverse complement strand
CATCAATGGCTAGGTGTTGTATCGCTCCTCTCGTTTTAGTCTTAAATGAGACCTCAACTTGCTTGGCTCTACGACTGATGCAGGTGTAATGCGGACAACTTAACGGAACATGGGCTAACCTAAATATCGAGTCGATAAATCCTCGCAGCGCTGTCGTGATAGCTAAACCACTGAACCGACGTGGCCTCCCGCGCTTATTCTGTTTGCTTTGCGCCCAACCGCTTATTGCCTCTTCATCAATCTAAAAAGTCAGAGAGCCACGGTTAATGAGTGATTGGTTGTATTGCTTCCAGTTGGTTGTTTTATAAAGAGGTTTAGGAATAGGGCTACGAGAGAGTGGACGTAGCTGATCAGATCGTAGGTTCT
>NZ_JBFRVM010000140.1:0-4724 GCF_041475145.1 Vibrio sp. 10N.222.49.A3 | reverse complement strand
AATCCAAAAGGTCAAAGAGCCGCGGTTAATGAGTTATTGATTGTATTTTGCTTCCAGTTGGTTGTTTTATAACGAGGTTTAGGTATAGGGCTACGAGAGAGAGTGGTGGTAGCTGCTCAGGTCGTAGATTCTTAATTTAGTTCCACTGAATTGCGAAACAAAGCTAATCTTACCACTTAACCAACTCATTTACGTTCCAATGCCTATGGAATTGGGTCTCGCTTTTGGCTGGCTAAGCAAATTATAATCATTTACCAAAACTTTAAAAAAGTATACAAAATTCAATTAGATAAACATAATTAAGATGATGTAATTTGAGGGTGAAAATGCTATTTCCGACCATTTTACGGAGACCATCGAAACTGTTCCCGTAGAAACATAAAAAATAACGGCTACATATGATTGCCGTTTTTTTGTTGCACGTTAATCTAAGTGGTAAAACCATGACAAATTGAACAGGATAAAATGGACAGAGAAAGTAATGTCAAATACTGGCTGAGAAATATCAACGAGCAGCTAACTCTAATTGACCGTCGGTGCCATATGCGGGTAGACGAGGCTCATTCCCTCCTGGTCCAACTCTCTGAAGATGGACAGGAGCTTCTACTTCATGGTGAGATAACGGATATTTCTATGAAGGATGAATTGTATATACTCCGCAGCAGTATGGTACTGAACGGACAACAGGATACGATGAAACGTTGTTGGTTAGCGACGCATCAAAATAAACTGCTTCTCATTCATGAGCTTAGCTTAGTTGATTGCGATGAAATCGACTTTGAGAACACGATGAACAACTTCATTGTGCTTATGAGTACTCTTAGAACTCAATTTAGTTCGGTATCAGAACCGATAAATGAAGTAACCATGCCTTATTCTCAACAGCTTATAAAAGGATAAATATTCATGCCTATTGGATTGAATCCAGTTCAAACGACTAATGTCACAAACACTTCAACTCATACCAAGAGTCCATATGAACTAAAGGTTCAGCCTGACAAAGCTAAACTACTGCAGGATATCGCGCCAACAGGACCTACACTGAAACAACCCACCACAGGAGAAAAAACTGCTATCACGATAAGTATGGATGAAGCAATGACAGCAATGACAGCAATGAACAAAGAACAAGCGAAGGGAGGTTTTACTCTTGATGACGGACGACAGTTCGAAATTCGAGATATGCATGTAATCAGACAGAACAAGGGGGGCTTGATAAGCCGGATGAAAGAAGGTTTCATCAAAGCATTACATGGTCAAGGAGCTTCATCCTCAGATGCTAAAAAGCTGACCGCAGCGTTACACCAAAAAGCCGATAACCCAGCAGTTCAGGAAAACTTTGTGCGCTCGTGGGATAGTGGAGGTTTTACAGATCCTACAGTAGTAAGTGGTGAAATGGGAGTGCGTGGGCACCAGTCAAAACAAGATTTTCAGTTTATTGTCCACACCGCACCAATAACTCACTTGATGGAAGGGAAGGGCGTTTTTAGTATTGATGCAGAAAGTGCGCTAACCTCCTGGGATGTAGCATGCACTAGTATCGTAAACCAGAGCAAGACTTTCACTTATGGCTCCGTTGGTGTAATTCTGAAAGTTCCGGAACAAAATGTTATTGCCGCTAGTCCAAACGATCTGATGTCGGAAACCAACATTGGTCTTCTTGATCGGACTGAAGATCTTGTCAACGTCTCAGATAAGAACGCTACAAAGACCCGCTATGAGGCAATGCCTGACTATGAACGTACAGGGTTACTAGCAAAAAAGGAATTACCGCGACATCAAAGGCATACCAACACTCCAAGTGAAGTCCTGAAGAAAACCTATGGGATGCGCAATGAAATTCTTATCTGTACGTCTGGAGGTGTAAATCTCCACGAGGGGCAGAAGGCAACCGAGAAGGTGGAAATAGCAGGGTTTTTCCTCAACGACAGCGCCCCAACAGCCTCTCACCAAGATTTAGCCGATTGGAAAGGAGAAACGTTGTTATCCAAAAATGATAAGTACGAGTTATTCAAGCAGCATGCTGAGCCCCTAGCCCAAAAACTTGGAGTGCCAATTATTTACTTAAACGGTACAGCGGATATTGCGGAAGTTTTGAAGTAGAAATAAATATAAAAACGCAAATTTTTATGTAGTCTGGTGTTGTAGGGCAAATGAGAGGCGAGCGTCTAATAGTTGATTTTCTGAACATATAATAACTAACGCAGATACCACCAACTAAGGTGGTGTCTGCAATTTAAGTTTGAAGGTCAAATCGATAGAAGTGTGTTAAAATAACTCTTTTTCTTAACTGAATTAAACAACAACGTCGCATTTATCGTAAAACAGCTTTAGTTATGGCATAAATCGTCATTACATCTATGTATGCATTGATTTTAAACAATATTAGAAGGTGATGAGAGTAAGAAGTTTTTTAAACGGCTTTATAGATGGAGTTATTCTCCTCCGGCAACGCATGTAAACAATGAGGATTACCTTTCCCCTACAAAGATAGGCGTCTAAGTAGTGCTGAATCTTTGGCTACCTAAGCTTCACGGCTCAAAAAAACGGGAAGCAAAAATTTGACTATCACAAGTGTCCACTATCTGAAACAGCGTGTATTGTGTGCTACAGCTATTAGTACCGCTTTAACTCTGTGTCATTACAACGCACAAGTTGAGGATAGTTACACAAGGCTCAAAACTAGGGCCGATTTCGATTTATGGTCGTTTTTATTGAGACTGACTGATCACTTGGATTTTTCTATTCAATAAGGCTTGTACAGAATGAGGGTCTTTTTCGAAGCTTAAGATTGAGTTATAAATTTCCACATTCGCATGCATCGACAACAACTCACTTAACTCCAGTTTGGAGTTGGCTCGATTCGCCTCTCGCTCTCCAGGACTAGTCTGTACAACGGTTCGCCCCAGAAAGGTGCCTTGCGTTGCGAGGGGAGGTTGTCCTTTGCTCTCTAAGTTATTGAAATATATATCATTTATTTTTGGTTTGATGTCGTTGGACATAAGGTACCTAAACTCTTAAGTCTGAGCTCTGAAGCATAGACGGTGAAACTTCTGTTACGACATGAGCAGACAACAAGGACTCCCAAGATTCGCTCTGTGTGAGCAGTTCAGCAAGTCCACTCTCAAACAGCTCATAGTCGAGTTTTTCGGCACGAAGCAACCTGTTTAAACACAGCTTGTGCCTGTGATTATCTAGACTAAAAAATAGTTGATGTTCAGACCAGTGATAGTTGAATGACAAAAAAGAACGATAAAGATCAGAATTAACAATTTGTAGGTCAACAATCTCTACTTCTAGTTGAAGTGTTTCTATTTTAGAGTGAAAAATTAAATGCACTCTTAACTTATCGTCAAAAGCTAACCCCAGTTCGTCTTCAGTCAAATGTAATTCAGGCAAGCCTACTCGACGAGAAAACTCTATCAGAACCTCATCTACAATTTGGCGTACTGACATAAAAACAGTCCTTTCATTAAATGTTAATAGTTATTATAGGTTAAACAGGTGTTTTTTATATTATTATTGGTTGATATTTTTTATATATTACGTAAGGTTCAGTCAGATCGCAATTACCAAAATACGCAGTTCTTCGGCATTCGCGCTTCTTAAGCGTGATTCTATTCCTTTTATGGTCTCAATAAGGGCACGAATGTACTTTGTTAATCTGATGTAAACAGAACGGAGGCTCTGTAATCTTTATTCCATGCAGCTTTATTCATCTTCCTTGGTACTGATAAGTCCCTTTCGGATTTCCTAAATCAGTCCTGAACAAAACGTTGATGATGAAACTGATTCAGTGACACACTCTCAAAGGGCTAGTTGTCTTTGTTTACATACTTTGTTAATAATTCTTGATGTAGTACCAATGGAGCAAGAATTGTTGCCTCGCCTTCAAACCAAGTAGCTCTTCCTGAACCAAGCATCCCGATGTGACTAGGGAATACTGTAATCAACTTGCGTGTGAAGCAAGTTGAGAGCAGACCGCTAGCTGTAATAGTATTTCAGCTCCCTGCAGTTTATTAGGTTAATACAATTAAACGCGAAAAGTTGTAGGGTAAAAATGTGATTCTTTGTCGATAGATTTTGATTCTATATTGTTAGCTAGAGAGGTTATTTGTTCATAGTATTGGCTGAGCAATTCCAATTGTTGATATACCGTGTACCGATCGGCTTGAACGATAGGCTGATGATTCCAAAGAATGAGGTTATTACTTTTATTATCAAAGCCAACAACTGGTTTTTTCTCATCTTGGCTAAACATATTCATTTCAAGCAAAACCTGAGCATTGTTTTTGTTGAGTTCACCTAAATTACTTAACATCATCAAACGTCCACTTGGGTGTTCGGTAATGTGGCACTCTTGCTCTCCTACTTTAATGCTTGTCACATTATTCGTTTCAGTGTTTGCTGCCTCTAGACCGAGCTCTTGGCAAAGCATTTCAACTACTTTTATATATTGCTGACTCATATTGTTTACTTATTTACTGTAAAAAGGCGTGTCAGTAGACCAAAAAGTGAGTTTAATAACGGCTTTGTTGCGTAATTCAGTTTAGAGACAGAGCAGCCCCATATCGTGCGTTTCTTAGTCAATACGGCAAGTTTCAGGCATACCTAACCCAGTGAGCTTGTTCAACGCTTTTATCATCGCGTAAGTTTCTCTCACTTGTGCATTGTAATGTCTTAAACTTAAACGACCACCAAGTAACTGTTTAACTCGATACATC
>NZ_JBFRVM010000139.1:0-9666 GCF_041475145.1 Vibrio sp. 10N.222.49.A3 | reverse complement strand
ACTTCTGGCAACCTACTGCGAGATTTCGGGGATGACCCCGCTCCCAGAAGGCAGCCCCTTCTCTTGGAGGAATAAGCGCAACGGCTCGCTTAATCTTAATTGCATCGTGACATGCTCTCGTATCATAAGCGCCATCACCAGACACCTCGTGGATACTTCGGCGAGTTTGTTTCAGTAAATTCGGGAGTACTTCTCCATCTGTAACTTTCGATAGACTTAGCTCGGCTGCAATAATTTCATGAGTGTTTGTATCCACGGCAATATGAAGTTTTCGCCAGACTCTACGTTTGCCATCTGTCCCGTGTTTTTTGACTTTCCATTCACCTTCGCCATAAACCTTAAGGCCAGTCGCATCAATCCAAAAGGTCAAAGAACCGCGGTTAATGAGTGATTGGTTGTATTGCTTCCAGTTGGTTGTTTTGTAACGAGGTTTAGGCATAGGGCTACGAGAGGGAGTGAATGTAGCTGATCAGATCGTAGGTTTTAGGTTTAGTTCCAATGAATTACGCAACAAAGCCTTCCATTCATAATCATTGGCAGGAAGGCCTTCGCTAAGGTCTGAGTCGAAATATCGAGTAAAAATGCAAATGTTTTTTTCATTCCCCTGTGTTTCGATTGTCAGTTTTGTCTTTATTTTCAAAATTATATACAATAGGACTAGCGAGCGTGACTGCAAAATCGTGGTTATAGGATAGTTAGAAAATATGATAATGAATTTAATCTATGGTCTAATTTCATTGTAAATGTAAGAAGTCACGCTGTCTTTGAAAGTTGACCAACTAAAACAGCATGACTGGGGGTTCTTTGTTTAGGAATGAATACTAATTCCTGAATACAGCTCGCTCATCGTTAAAGAATCAAAAAACAACGTAAAAAATCACGTTCTTTCCCTATGAATAATATTTAATTTTCGAAAACACACCTAAATACGAACACTCTTCAGAAACTCCACAGGAAAAATTAAATTATACACCAACCAAGCCAGTCAAATCGGACCAAAACAATGGGCATTTAGGACTTAACATCTTATTTATTAGAATCTTAAATAATAACAAATAGAATACAACACATCGGATTTGTTATTTATAAATATCAAATTACTATCTCGCCGCTCAATAATTTCTAACCAAAAAATAAACAATAAAAAGGTATTAACATGTCTATAACTTTTCAAGGTAACCCCGTTTCAATCTCAGGCTTATTTCCTAAACCTAATCAAGTAGCACCAAGTTTTACTCTCTGCGACAAAGAATTAAATAGCCTAACCTTAGAAAGCCTAAAAGGGAAAAATGTCTTATTAAATATTTTCCCTAGCATTGACACCCCAGTTTGTGCTGCAAGCGTTCGTACATTTAACGAGAAAGCCGCTAATTTAAACAATACAATCGTATTATGTGTTTCTGCTGATCTACCCTTTGCTATGAATCGTTTTTGTGGTGCAGAAGGCATTGATAATGTAACAACCGCTTCTTTCTTCAGAGAGTCATCATTCACTGAAAACTACGGTGTAAACTTAAATGAAGGTGCGCTTGAAGGATTAGCTGCGAGAGCTGTTATCGTTATCGGTCAAGATGGTATAGTCAAACATAGCGAATTGGTTTCTGAAATTACTACTGAACCAAACTATGAATCTGCGCTAGCGGTTTTATCATAATCATGCGTAAACTACTTATTGTTGCTGCCACCCTTTATTCAATAAACGCCTTCGCAAAGTTTGAAACTACTGAAGACGATGCTGGATTTGGAGAGACACAAGTCGTCACACTTGATAACACCACAAAGTTTGATCTGATTGGTACACCATTAGAAGTAGGCGATTTATTGCCTTCGGCTAAGATGTTGACTTCAGATTTAGAAAGCTATGATACTAGTGCGCAAAGTAAATCGATCAAAATTTATAGCATATTGACATCTGTTGATACACCTGTTTGTGTTCAACAAGCTATTGAGCTTTCTCAATACATAGAAAGCAACCATCACAAACTTCAAGACATTGAATTTTATGCAGTCAGTGCGGATACTCCTTTTACTCAACAGCGGTTCATTAGAGAGCATTCTCTTGACGGAGCGACATATCTTTCTGACTCTTCGGAACATAAGTTTGGCCTCAATACAGGAACTCAAATTAAGCAGTTAGGCTTACTTAGTCGAAGTATTATTGTAGTGGGTATGAATAACCAAGTCATTTATACCCAAAGAGTACCTGAACTTACAACTATCCCTAGTTTAGAACGAGCAGTGAAAGTTGCGTTAGAAAACCGCTAGACTCCGGAAATATATAAGGGGCATTAGCCTCTTATATATTAACCTAATTCCAATTATATAAATAACAATCAATAATGAAAACCATAAAAAAACAAAATATATTTATAGGGTTGTTAATCCTGGTATCATTAGGTGCTCTTAAACTAAAAGAATCATCTATATTAGAAGCATTAGTAGAAGAAATTTTAATTGAAAATTATATAATAAAATCAAAATACAACATGGCACTCCATCATTTCATTAAATAATATCAACTTAGTTACAACTGCCTCTCTCCAATAGTACACCGATGCAATCCCATAGATTAGTCAAGTAGAGTCGATATCATTATACATACGAACTCACAAGAGGAAGGCATCAACGCATCTCAATGAAACCAGACACATAAATGGAAGTAACTGTGCTGATTTAAGTATACCTTTCAAAGTTCTCGTTAAAAAACAAAGCAAAATTGCCCTCAACGCCTATAATCAATTCTTATTATAAACTCGAGTTCATACTATTTTACTAGTTGTTGTCTATTGAATAATTTGGTAAGTTTGTAATATTTCATTTAAAAACAACACCAAGTATAGGTATGCAGCTATCTATGTGGGATTTTAGACCTCATGAACACTCTCAACTTCGAAATAAAATATCAGGTGAAGAAAAGAGACTAACAAAAACAGAAAGCCAGTTATTATTGCTCTTACTGTCGAATAACCATCGAGTCGTAACTAAATCTGAAATTCACAAAAAAATTTGGCCGGGGAAATTTGTTTCAGATGCCAGTATCACACACGCCATTGCATCATTACGTTTAGCTTTGAATGATACAGTGGAAGCACAATGTATCATTCGAACCGTACCTAAAGCCGGTTACTTTGTCGCTTATAATAAAATAGCTCTAGTTTTAACTAACCAAGCCCAACCCGAGACTAGGCGACCTGATAAGGTAGTGGCTTTTAAGCTTAAATGTTCTTGGCAAGCTGGCGTAATAGTTTTATTAGTCAGCATGAACTGT
The DNA here is from genome assembly GCF_041475145.1 of Vibrio sp. 10N.222.49.A3. Classification (NCBI taxonomy): domain Bacteria; kingdom Pseudomonadati; phylum Pseudomonadota; class Gammaproteobacteria; order Vibrionales; family Vibrionaceae; genus Vibrio; species Vibrio sp. 10N.222.49.A3. The sequence continues at coordinate 6,398 of NZ_JBFRVM010000139.1, read as the reverse complement.
TTACTGTTTTGGTTTTTGTTCATACCTTCACAAAGCGAACCTAAACTGAACATGTCAAGGTTGAACTCTCAAACTAACACCTTTACGATCAAGAACAACGATTTTCATAGTCAACAACTCTTAGAACAGCTGATTAGGCACCCTACTTTAAACAATGTGAATTTTTATATTGCTTCAAATAAAACTAGGATTTATGTAAGTTGCATTCACCAGAATGCATCATCACCTTACGGCCAAAGCATCAACTTTTCCATTGATGTTAAGCGCGCTATAGAGGGGATTAGCAATGATATTGTACAAAAATGCCAATAAACACTATTTGCTTAGCGTTGTCTTTTTACTTGCCTTGTTGCCTATTCAAATTTTTCTCAATGCATCGTTTATTCCTAGTTTTGCTCAAAACGTTAATACCCAAATAAGTAAAACAGTTCTGACTTACGGTGAGCAAATGGGAGATAAGAAATACAGAAAAATCGACTATCACTTAAAACCTTATCTATGGAACCGATTTCTATTAATGGCTTCTATCCATTTCGACAATGGAAAAAAACTGGACACACAATTTCTTATTACCTTTTGGCCGAAGTCCATTTATTCCATAAAATATATAAATCAACTGGTTAACACTCCAGAAACAGAATATTTTGATTTACCAGAGCAACATGCGCTCTTTGATGGCGGCGAAGAAAATTTTCAAACTTTGTTAGAAACCTCCCACCAATATTGTTACATCCAACTGTCGAACAACTCAGTTCAATGTGTCAATATATCTGAAAATAAAGAAAAAATTGACGTCAATGACAAGAAAACAACATAGCATGTGGATATTTAATCCAACCCTTAGGCGCCAGCTAACTAACCAAAGTAATGGGGAGAGCAAAAAATTGCACTCTACAGATTGCAAAATTTTAGAGCTTTTATGTCAAAATCAAGGCGAAACCGTTTTAAAAAGTACCCTAATCGACGTGGCTTGGCCAGGGCGAGTCGTCTCGCAAGCTAGTTTAACTCAGTCTATAGCCCACCTACGTATAGCTTTAGGTGACAATGGCCGACAACAAAATATTATAAAAACAGTCCCAAAGCATGGTTATTTACTGGTAAGCAACATAATAAGCCTTGAGGTGCCAATAGTTCTTGAACAAAACAACTCATCAACACCTAGTTCAGAAATAATCCCAGACACTCTCCAACCTCAAGACCATGAGAAGACCAGTCTATCGGCCCATCTACAATACCTTCAAAGATTCATTCTATTGACTCTCTCACTGTTATTTTTAGTTAGTCTCACTTGGTTAACGCGGATCATATATTACAATAGCACCACAGATCGTATTCAATGGAACCAGCGTGAACATTTGGGCGTAACGTACTATTTTACTGATACTAAAAATGGAGATAAACGTTTCAATGACCTCAAAGGGAGATACTCAAGTGACTTACGTATGCTCTATATTTCTGAAAACCCTGAGCAACTCTATGTATCGTGTGTTTATCAACCTAATAATTTACATGAACACAACACAATGAATTTTAGTTTTTCCCGAGACTATTCAATCGAGCAAGTAAGAGAGGAAATTAATGAACAATGTCGGTAAAGCCATTATTTTTCTGGTCTTGGCAAATATACTCGTCATTACGTTTATCTCATGGATAAATACCCTTAATCATCCTCTATTCTTAGATGGTCGAAACAACATCATGTTATTTTCTCATGGTCGTACATATAAAAAATTTGAAGTCGACTCCTTCAAAGAAGTAATTACCGTAGATCATCTGTGGGGAGGAGTTCACGATGCGCATTGTAGCTTATTATCCGAAGGCGAAAACAAAGCCCTCAACATCTATTACTCCGTTTATTTCTGGGGTGCAGACCTCTTTTCGACAACCAACGCGCTACGTAGCGCAAACTACACTCCCTCAACAGAACTTGATTTCACTGAAGCACACTTGATTGAGAATTCATCGGAACAATTTTTCCAGACCTTATACCAAGATAAGTATATTTTCTGTTATTCCAGTTTATTGACCGGCAGTGTCCAGTGTATCACGGCCGATTAATTAGAGTAATCAATCTAAATCATCAACAGATTTAGTTATAACTAAACGTGTTGATTATAAACATGTAAATATCAATGACTTAATTTATTCATTTAAAATCAATCTAATGACGAGTAATTTAAATTTCGGATTTGTTTATTAGTGTTCTTAAGGGTTTATGGACATAGTACTAGCAAATAGGACATATTTGAGAAACGTAATACTCATGATCAGAAAAAGAGAACCTTTAAAGATTACTGCACTCTTGTTAGAAGGAAGCCCAATCACAGCAATTTCGGGACCAATCGAAATGCTGACAATTGCTTCAATGCAAGCAGGATTACCAGCGCCACAGGTCAGTTATGTATCAGTCACAGGGGGGCCGACTCAATTCTTAGGGGGGCTAACAATTAACAGTAGTACGCATTGGGAATCCGTCGAACATACCGACATTTTAATAATAGGTGCTTGTGGTGACATAAATAAGGGGTCTTATGTCTTACCCAAAGAGGTTAAATATTGGCTAAAAAAACAAATTACGCAGTGTGAATTTGTTCTCTCTTTATGTACGGGGACATTTCTTCTGGCTGAGCTTGGGGTTTTAAACAAACGAAGCGCAACTACACATTGGGTATATGCTGAAGATTTTCGAAATCAATTCCCCCAAGTAAAATTCAAACCACACTTGAAAATAACTCATGAAGACCGATATATTTGCACCTCCAGCATTAAAGAATACTTTGCTGCAACAATTTTGTTAATTGATGCTTTGTTAGGCACGGCCCAAAGAATTAAATGTGAACAGTACTTAGGAGGTGATGTTTCAAAAATTAAGCGAATTTGTTTAACGAGCTTTGCTCAATACCATCAACATAGCGACAGTTTGATTGATCGGTTACAAGAGTGGATGCACAATGAAGACCCAAGCAGGCTATCTGTCGCTATGTGTGCAGAGAAAAGTTTTTTGAGTGAAAGGCAAATGAAACGTCGCTTCAAAGCAGCAACTGGCGAATCTCCAATGAACTACATACAACGTATTAGAGTGGTATTAGCGAGAGACAAGCTGGACACTACCAGCTTAAACATAGAACAAATATCCCAGCAAGTTGGTTACAGTGACACAAACCATTTTAGGTCGCTGTTTAAAAAATTTTACGACATGACGCCCACAGAATATCGCAAAACGACACAGGCTTATGAGATTTAAGCACCTTAATTCTAACTGGACCTAAGCCCTTAGCTAAAAAGGGAGTTATTCACTTGGATTGAAATGATTAACCCAATAATAAAGCTGGTATCTCTCCGGCTTTGAGCTCCACAGCCTTCATCAATTCAACTTTAAGAAAGTTGATGTCTCTCCGCCTACGCTTGTATCTGCAAGCGTTCAACGACAAACCACAAGGGAAAGAAAAGCGAAACAAAAACAAAGTCGACTAATTTACCTGCAAGAAATAAACGATGACGATCTTGGTGAGTCAAATGCGTATTGATTATAAAATTCAGGGCGAGTAATCATGTGGATAAAAAGTGGCAACTAACATTCACTAGATACACTGTTAGCTCGTAAACCGTAAAAAGTTCAGCCTTAGGTTCAATCTGACAAACATCGCTTAAAAAATAATGACTGCCAGATTAGGCCCAAGCAACTACTTTTGATGTGACATTTTTGCCACTCAGACAAATACTATTGAGAGAGTTTTTCTAAGACAGGGGTTATGGACCGATGAAGCTCACTGGACTCATATGCACCAGCTAATAATTTACTCGGATAAGCAATTGAATGGCTTAATACCTCACCAATATTGTTAATATGAATACGCTTATCAGCCACACAAGCACTCAAACATGTTCTAATAAATTGTTGGGATGTATCAAGCTCAAGCAAGCGTGCGCATCGCAGCGCTTCTTTGGTTCTTTCATAAAGCATTTCTTCAGATAACACGATTTACCCCTTCTCCATTCAATAGCATAACAATATGAAACTCTTCGCTTTTCCTCATCGCAGCAAGGAAAAGGCTCTCTCTCATTTCTCTTTGAATTATATTGTCGCTAATTACATACTTCGTCAAAACGTCAATCGCTTGTTGCTCGTTAATGTCTTCCTGACTAACTATCGCTGACAAGACACTTTTCGATAGATTTGACGAAATATCAAAATTTAGTTCTTTTGCCTTTACAATCATCGCTTTTATAACTTTGTTTTTTTGAGCTCTGATAGTACATATCTTCAGCTCATGCTTATCAAATGCATATCCAATGTCATCTAACAGTTGGCTCAATTCTTGATACACTTTACATTCCTCTAGTTCATTGTTCTTGTTCCTCATATGTTAACGTTATATGTTTAAAATAAAACAGTGAAACCAATTGCACCAACAAAACAAACCAACCAAATATCATGTAGTTATAAAAATAACACCATTATTACGTCCATAAGATCAGATATATATGTCCTATTTGGTTACTATATTGGTAATGATAGCGATCTATTTACATTGATAGAACTAGCATATTAAAATGAAATTCATTAGAAAAAGACATATACCCTAAGCATTCAAGACTTTTAGTTTCACGGTTAACATATAAACCATTGATTTAGTATGGCTATTTTTATTCTAGCTTAACCTATGGTTGAAGTTGCTTATTTTATTTTTCATGTGCGGGTGGATAATAACGCACAGAATCTAAAAAAAGGAACTGAAAATGTTATATGCACAACCAGGAACTGAAAATTCGATTGTCGATTTCAAGCCGCAGTATCAAAACTTCATAGGAGGGGCATGGGTAGCACCGAAACATGGAAAATATTTTACTAATACCTCCCCAATCAACCATTCTGTAATTTGTGAAATTCCAGCTTCGACTCAAGAAGACATCGATTTGGCAGTTAATTTTGCGCACAATGCGAAAAATGACTGGGCTTCAACATCAGTCACTGAGCGTTCAAACATATTATTAAAGATAGCTGAGCGTATTGAGAACAACCTTGAGATGCTTGCTATTACTGAAACATGGGACAATGGGAAACCTATTCGCGAGACTCTCGCCGCTGATATTCCACTCGTTGTCGACCATTTCCGCTATTTTGCTGGATGCATTAGAGCTCAAGAAGGTTCCGCTGCGGAACTAGATTCACAAACCATGACCTACCACTTCCCAGAACCTGTTGGTGTTGTAGGACAAATTATCCCATGGAACTTCCCACTCTTAATGGCCGCTTGGAAGCTGGCACCCGCGCTGGCTGCTGGCTGCTGCGTAGTATTAAAACCAGCGGAACAAACTCCTGCATCAATCTTAGTATTGATGGAGCTCATCGAAGATCTAGTCCCTGCCGGTGTAATCAATGTCGTAAATGGCTATGGTTCAGAAGCAGGTCAAGCACTTGCTACACATAAAAAGATTGCTAAAGTAGCCTTTACTGGCTCTACAGAAGTTGGACAGCATATTCTGAAGTGTGCCGCTGAGAACCTAATTCCGTCAACAGTCGAGCTAGGTGGTAAATCTCCAAATATTTTTATGGCTGATATATTTGATCACGAAGACAGTTACCTTGATAAGTGTATCGAAGGTGTCTTGTTAGCTTTTTTCAATCAAGGTGAAGTCTGCACGTGTCCTTCTCGAGTTTTGATTCATGAATCAATTTACGATCGCTTCATTTCACGTTTGCAAACTCGCATGAAAACGATCCAACAAGGAAACCCACTCGATACCGACACACAAGTTGGTTCACAGGTGTCACAAGAGCAATTTGACAAAATTCGCAAATACATAGCTCTTGGTCATGAAGAAGGTGCCGAATTACTTATTGGTGGTAACAGCAATGAAGACAATGGTTACTTTGTCGAGCCTACCCTCTTCAAAGGAACTAACGATATGCGTATTTTCCAAGAAGAGATTTTTGGCCCAGTCGTTGCTGTTACTACATTTAAGGACACTGAAGAAGCTCTGGCAATCGCCAACGATACTGAGTATGGCTTAGGTGCTGGAGTATGGACACGTGACAACAATCTGATTTCACATATGGCGAAAAATATACAAGCTGGGCGAATTTGGGTTAACTGCTACCATGCTTACCCTGCTCACGCTGCGTTTGGCGGCTATAAAAAGTCCGGGATTGGTAGAGAAACACACAAAATGATGCTAGACCACTACCAGAACACCAAAAATATCATCGTTAGCCACAGTGTTAATCCTTTAGGCTTCTTTTAAAAATTAAGCTAATTGTCTGCCCGAAAACCTAATGGGCAGACAAACATTTGGTTCATTATATTTATGGTCTAAGCCATGCCCATTTCCTTGACCCCTTTACAATGCAAGACTGAAAAAATATCCGCCTTCTTAGTGTCAACGCCAGTTTAAAA
>NZ_JBFRVM010000138.1:0-2242 GCF_041475145.1 Vibrio sp. 10N.222.49.A3 | reverse complement strand
CCACGGTTAATGAGTGATTGATTGTATTGCTTCCAGTTGGTTGTTTTATAACGAGGTTTAGGCATAGGGCTACGAGAGGGAGTGAATGTAGCTGAGCAGATCGTAGGTTCTGGATTTAGTTCCACTGAATTACGCAACAAAGCCGGTTGGCCTGTCACACCTCTAACTAGATTTGCGACAGAACCGTATTTTAGTACTCGTAAGTTTAATAACCTTGAGTTATTACTCTCAAGGGAAAAAATGTCACATATTAAATATATCCGTGTATGACGAGAACATTGAAACTGAGTTGATATTATCCTCAGCTTTTTTCTCTTTCGGAATTAATTTAATTTCTCCTTCATTTACAGTATAACCAAGGCTACTTCCAGTAAATGAATTCTCTAGTTCATCTTTGTCATCTATCCATTTCCATCTTTGTGTTCGCTTTAAACTGCAAGGGCTGACTTTTTTAATGTTACTAGCATCCAAGCACATACCTGGTTGGCTTGTACTCTGATATCGATTAAGTGTATCGAAAATAAATGACTGCTTTAGTTCGGATATATTACAAGTATCAGAATTAACACTGAGGTTTTTATTAACACTTACACATTTATTGTTAAATTTACCCAATTGTAAATTAACCGGCTTTCCGCCAATAAATACAGGATTATCCCAATCAACAGTGAATTTAATATCTTTTTTTACATTTTTAATTTTAAAGTCTTTTTCATTAGGATAATAATATCTTAGGACTTCCCAAGATGGGATTTCTGAATAATAACGATACCCAGTAATTCCAACCGATGAGGATATACTAATGTCTGTTGTCCCTGTGGTCGCAGGTTCAGAATAATAGATTACTTCCATTTTGGGTGTGAAGTTTGCGTACCCTATTGGATTGATTAAGTGTAACCTCCCAAAATAATTTTTTCTGACTGTTACTCCATATGGCGATTCATCTTTTTGTATCGCATGTGGTGAATTATATTGCTCTCTAGACCATTTGAAAGATACATGTTGAGGGCTTTTTGACGATTTCGTTACCGCATAATCAAATGTTTTATATGATAACCACTTGGATTCTGTCCATGACGCGTTGGCATTTAGACTAATTTTGGGTGATGTTTTATCTGCACCAACATCACCTCCAATACCAAATTGAAAAGTTGATACTTCCTTCTTATCATAATTTACATTTAAATTTGTTGCTGGAATGGTTCTTAAAATACTTGTTTTATTATTTGATGCCATCATTTCAAACGTATAGTTTTGTGCTATTGCGGATGACACCCATTCAGATTCAATCCCACCACTTGGCCAAACAATGCCTCTTGAGGCTAAGTACATCGAATATATTTCAGGGTTTAGACTAATCCCTGCGCCAGTGGTTGAATCATCAATGCCAACTCTTACTATTTTAGCATCAGGCGTTGCTGAGCCGATTGTTCCGAACGCAAGGGAGCGTTGCATGTTTATCTTATAAACAAGCGAAATGTTAGCATTTTTACAAAGATGCCGCGATCTATCTCCTAATTGGGTGTTCCAAGTGATATCACATTCAGAATCAGTAATTTGTTTAGTCGCATTATAATATCTAGAAATACTCGGTACCGGTGAGTGTACTACTGGGGTGTTTGATGTTGAACGTTTTTGCCTTTTTGGTGCAGGTTTACTCAAAATTGGGATATTTGTGTCATATCTATCCTTGATCTCTGTAAACATAACGTTATGGTTATGTTCAGTTATTGCAATATAATCAGATTCCAATGAAATACCAAATACCTTTCTAAAGACATGTTTTGCCTTTATTTTTTCTTTATTTCCTTCTATTTCACTAAAATCAACCAGATAACGATAACCATTATTTACAATTAAATCAATTGCATTTTCAATGCCATTTGAATAAATTCCTGATTCTAACCAATACTTTGCATTTATATAAACCAAGTCTGAATTATCAACCATATCACTCATTATATGTATTGATTCACCAACGGGAATGTTTATACCTTCTTGCAGTGTATCGCTAGCTAAAACTGATCTAGATATTAAAACTGATGTTACTAAAATTCCTATTAAATTCAAACGTTTCATAATACTCCTAAATATTTTTTAGTTTTAAAATTAATATGATGGTACTTTGTTGGCACCTTAAATTAATCACTTATAACCTTGATGATTAAGTTTATCATTATACATATAAATTCATAATGGAAAGGTGATTTATGGCTCAATTTATGGGCTTTGTTGCGTAATT
>NZ_JBFRVM010000137.1:0-4155 GCF_041475145.1 Vibrio sp. 10N.222.49.A3 | reverse complement strand
ATCCATCGAGAGTGAATGTTATTTCAGGTATAAGGCCAGTACGAGAGAGTAGGAACGGGTTAAATGTCTTTATTCTAGACTAGGTATTCATTGGCCGCTGCTTGGGCACAAAAACGTTCCTTTAACCCTATGCAGCCCAATAAAGTATCCTCTTAAAATGGTAGCGATCGTATTGGTACGCTGCTATTTCTAGAACGAAATTGCCCCATTATTGTCTATGGAATCCACGTATTTACAAAGTGATAGAGGATAAAGCTATTTCACTTCGTATCTAAGTAGAACTTCATTATCCAAAACAACATTTGTTGACCAGATGAAGCTTGCTCCAGCACCACTGAATTTCTCAATAAAGTTCATGTAAGATTTTTTGTTATTTACACCAATTTCATCTTCTGAATATTCAGTCGCTTGAGGCCATGAAACTGCATCAAAGTCTTTTGCCATCCAGTTACTTGGGGTCTCCCAGTGAGCTGCATATGCATTTGTACCGTTATCTGTGCCTTCTGTTGTGCAGTTCTCAGATAAGCGTTTACCATCAACCTCACTCAAGCAGCTTAAATCATAGATTGGTGCAGTATAAAATGTCTGTGCTTGCCAGTCTGAACTCGTCACAGTGCCATCACTAAAGCTTGCGATAAAGCCACCATCACCTGGGTGGAATGCCTTGCCACGGTTATCTTCTGTACCTAAACCTAAGTTTTCTTCCCAATCAATTACTTTTACAGCAAGAGTGTATGGTTTATTTACTTTGAACTTTACGATACTAGAGTTAAACGGCGTGAAAGGTACCGTGTCTACTGCAACGAGCTGACCATTAATATACAACTCGAAATAGTTGTCAGCAAAGATGTAACCAGTGATCTCTTCACCATCTGAATCAATAACAGCCACAGGGACTGAGTCTTCATCCACATCGGCTATACTTTCAGGTGTGATGTGGGCGCACTCTTCATAAAGATCGACCGTTTTTGGTGCAGTGGTGAAATGGTTTTGAGCAGGAACTGTCCATACCTTTCCGTCAGCATCAGCAATTTCACCAATGCCTGCAACACGGCTTCGACCAGTCGCACACTCAAAAAGGTTTTCTTCTACTGTTTTTGCAAGACCTTGGGTAATGTTAGCTGAACCTTTGTAGTCACTAGTGCTTTCGCTTACAGTTAGGTCGGAGGATAGAGAGCAGCCAGCCAACAATAGGGCGATGGACGAAAGAGCGAATACTTGATTGTTGGTAGTAATCATCAATAAAAATCCAGTAGTAAGTATGAAGCTTAAGTGTAGTATTTAGTCTTAACAGATCAATATGTTAAGCTAGTTAAATAGTTGGCGCATATATTAGGCTGTGTAATGTAAATCAACGTAAACGATGTGCAATTTTCAGTAAGTACTTTTCCACTCTTTCTTGCTAGTTCCCATTTTCAAGCACGGTGATAAATACTTACGAACACTCTTAGTTCACGGCGCAAGGACCGTGATTGCCAACCTTGGCGACAAGCCAGATAAGTTAAGTCAGTGGTGTCGAGGCGTTCTGGAACGAAGAGGAATGAATCGAGCGATAGTGGCACTTGCCGCGAAGAACGCACGAATTATCTGGTCGCTTTTACACAATCAAACAGAATATAAAAACTATGCTGCTTAAGTAAAAACCTAAGCAGCATAAAGAGTTAAAACCACCGGGTCATTGCAGACGCATAGGTTAAGACCACTTGCGGAGAGCCTATTAATGCGGCGGGCACACTAAGGGTCATCTAACGAATAAGGCACTGCAGTCGCGTAAAGTCATCAGGGCCACGACGTATGCGAATCGTCGATAAGTATGCCGAATGTAGAGCGGCAGTCCAAAACCCATCAACATAAGTTTAGCGGATTTTTGACAACCGAGGGAATCCATGCGTCCCTGTAAAGGTGAAACAAAAAATAAAAAAATTTATTTTCAAAGGTTAAACTTAATCCTCAACCAGAAATTTAAAGTTATGTAGCAGATATGTAGCTATCCAATTCTACATACTTGCACTAGAAACAAAATCTTTCTAACTCATATTTGAACAAGAAATCATTTAGAGGGCTTACTCTAAACGTTTTGCGCTAGATTAGTAAAATTACCGTAAAAGCTTAAATACTTGTTAATTGCCCATCTAGCGCACTAGTGCTAACATTTGTGAGCACGTCACTTTTAAGGAACTACTCATGGATACTAGAATTCAATTTCGTGTTGATGACGAAACAAAACGCCTAGCTCAGCAAGTGGCTGAAAGCCAAGGTCGCACTCTTAGTGATGCTTGTCGTGAACTTATAGAACAAATGGCAGAGCAACAAAGAAAAACAGTATCCCATGATGCTTGGCTAACAGAACAAGTAAACCTTGCTTTTGAAAAGTATGACACTGGTAAGGCTATGTTTATTGATAATGATTCAGCCAAATCTCGAATGGAAGTCCACAAAGCGAGAATTCGCAGCCGAGGTCAAAAATGATTTTATGGGAAGAAGAATCCCTTAATGATCGAGAGAAGATTTTTGAATTTCTTTACGAATTTAACCCAAATATAGCTGAAAGAACTGACCATATTATTGAAGCTAAAGTTGAAAGCTTGCTTGAGCAACCTTTAATGGGAGTGCAACGTGACGGAATTAGAGGAAGACTATTAATTATTCCTGAAGTTTCGATGACTGTTTCATATTGGGTAGAAGGCCCAATTATCCACATCATGCGAGTTCTACATCAGAAGCAAAAATTTCCTACAGACTAATGTGGTTTTTTAACCGACATATTGCCTCTTAAAATGTAAGGATAAGTTAGGCTAACGACATTGTTTTCGTAAGTATTATCTAGCGTGTTATCTTTAAATTCCGAGGTTGTCCTAATTTTTAGCCAGACCTTATAAGTCTATCTGCTGTTGTAACTCGTCTCTGGACATAAATGTATTAAACCAAAAACTCTAATCCACTTAACTAATATTAGAAAAAGCATCTTAAAGCCTTAAATACTTGTTATAATTGCGGTTTGAACTTCTTTGTCATTCCTTGGCAAGCTGGAGATACAAGTTTGTAGCCTAACTTTTCGTAAAATGCTGGTTCATCCGCGATCATTGAAACGTACGAACCTTCCAAAGCAACTGATGATAAATAGTTATCTATATATTCCATCACGGCTCTTCCTAATCTTTTACCTTGATATTTTGGGTCAACTGCAACATCCACGACTTCAAAGTTACACCCACCATCACCAACTACACGCCCCATTGCAATCAAAGCCTCACCATCTCGTACTGAGATTCCATATAAGCTATTTGCCAACGCAATTGTAGCTGCCTTTAGAGACTTTGGTGATAAGCCTGCTTTCACGCGCATTTCACAAAATTCTATTGGGTTAGGGACGTTTTCTTAATATGTAATTTTCACGCAATACCACTCCTTTTTATTGAGTTTGGAGCCTACATTACAGAACTGTATAAATAAACAGACTCGATAGTTTGAATAAGCATGTATAACACGTTTGCTATTATGCAGATCAAGCCTAATTTTACCACTTAATACGGGCTTTGTTGCGTAATTCAATGGAACTAAATCAAGAACCTACGATCTGATCAGCTACCTCCACTCTCACTCGTAGCTCTATGCCTAAACCTCGTTACAAAACAACCAACTGGAAGCAATACAACCAATCACTCATTAACCGTGGCTCTCTGACCTTTTGGATTGATGAAGAGGCGATTAGCGGGTGGGCGCAAAGTAAACAGAATAAGCGCGGTAGGACACGTCGATTCAGTGATTTAGCTATCACGACAGCACTCATGGTGAAACGCGGCCACTGAGAGCGCTGCAAGGATTTATCGACTCGATATTTAGACTGACCCATGTTCCATTAAGCTGTCCGCATTACACCTGCATCAGTCGTAGAGCAAAGCAAGTTGAGGTCTCATTTAAGACAAAAACGAAAGGAGCGATACAGCACTTAGCCATGATGCGACTGGCCTAAAGGTGAATGGAAAGTCAAAAAACACGGGACAGATGGCAAGCGGAGAGTTTGGCGAAAGCTGCATATTGCTGTTGATACAAACACTCATGAAATTATTGGATATGGATTACAAACCGAATACCCTTGCTACAGCCCTATCCCTAAATCCTTACAAATTAACGGCTGGAAATATTAATCTCAGC
>NZ_JBFRVM010000136.1:0-776 GCF_041475145.1 Vibrio sp. 10N.222.49.A3 | reverse complement strand
TTTACATCGGCGCTGACACTTAGAAGGCAATTTCGCTTTATCATCCCTAGAAAGGGGCTTCCGCGCTATCAATTCTTCAATAACTACAGTTGTTGCTCATACTCTATGTCCTGCTTATCTTGGTGTCGTACATATCGGCGAATGACTTTTTCATTCACACCGACCGTATCTACAAAATACCCTCTAGCCCAAAAGTGATTTCCCCATAGTCTCGGCTTTGTTGCGTAATTCATTGGAACTAAACCTACGATCTGATCAGCTACATTCACTCCCTCTTGTAGCCCTATACCTAAACCTCGTTATAAAACAACCAACTGGAAGCAAAATACAATCAATAACTCATTAACCGCGGTTCTTTGACCTTTTGGATTGATGAAGAAGCGATAAGTGGCTGGACGCAAAGCAAACAGAATAAGCGCGGGAGGCCTCGTCGGTTCAGTGATTTAGCTATCACGACAGCCCTCATGGTGAAACGAGTTTTTTCTATGCCATTAAGAGCGCTGCAAGGTTTTATCAACTCGATATTTAGGTTAGCCCATGTACCGTTAAGTTGTCCGCATTACACCTGCATCAGTCGTAGAGCCAAGCAAGTTGAGGTCTCACTTAAGACAAAAACGAGAGGTACGATACAACATCTAGCTATTGATGCGACTGGCCTTAAGGTTTATGGCGAAGGTGAATGGAAAGTCAAAAAACACGGGACAGATGGCAAACGTAGAGTCTGGCGAAAACTTCATATTGCCGTGGATACAAACACTCATGAAATTATTGCAGCC
>NZ_JBFRVM010000135.1:1616-34883 GCF_041475145.1 Vibrio sp. 10N.222.49.A3 | reverse complement strand
ACTTACTTACTTACTTACTGTTATTGGTATAAGTCCTGCTTTAAAAGATGCCGTGAAAGTAATCGAACTACTTCACGTTTTTTTTAATATTTAAAATAATACGAAAAAAAATGCATTTTTTATTAAAGCTTCTAGTTAAGGGGCCGTTAAAGGGATTGAGAGAAATGATATGTACCAATGTAAGGTGAGAGAGACACTGGTATATAAAACAAAATAACATGTGTTTTTGTGAGGTGAGAGTCGCATAAGTGCATGAAAAAATGCCTAAAGGAGATCAACTATGGCGATTAATGTAAGCACAAATGTGTCTGCAATGACGGCTCAGCGCTACCTAAATAGCGCGGCTGAAGGTACTCAAAAATCAATGGAGCGCTTGTCTTCTGGCTATAAAATTAATAGCGCGAAAGATGATGCTGCAGGCCTACAAATCTCTAACCGCTTAACGTCGCAAAGCCGTGGCCTAGATATGGCTGTAAAAAACGCGAATGATGGTATCTCTATTGCACAGACTGCTGAAGGTGCAATGAATGAGTCAACCAATATCCTGCAACGAATGCGTGACCTTTCTCTTCAATCTTCAAATGGCTCAAACACGAGATCTGAACGTGTTGCTATCCAAGAAGAAGTATCGGCGTTAAACACTGAGCTTAACCGTATTGCTGAAACGACCTCTTTTGGTGGTAACAAGCTTTTGAACGGTACTTTTGGTAGCCAATCTTTCCAAATCGGTGCAGATTCTGGTGAAGCAGTAATGCTGACGATGAATAATATGCGTACTGACACTCAAGCTATGGGCGGTAAGAGCTATAGTGTTACCGAGGGTAAAGATACGTCTTGGCGTGTAGGAGCAAACTCTGCTCTAACGATGAAATACCAAGATCAGTTTGGTGATCTTCAAGAGTTGTCTATTTCTGCGAAAGAAGGCAACGACATGGAAGAGCTAGCAACGTATATTAATGGCCAAAGTCCAGACGTCCAAGCATCGGTAGGTGAAGGCGGTAAACTGCAACTGTTTGCTTCTAGCCAAAAAATTGAAGGTAATGTTGAATTTGGCGGCAGTCTGGCGGGCGAGCTAGGGATTGGTGCAGGTAAAGACGTTACTGTTAACGATATCGATGTAACATCGGTTGCTGGTGCTAACAACGCGGTATCTATTATTGATGGCGCTCTAAAATCAGTAGACAGTAACCGAGCATCTCTCGGTGCGTTCCAAAACCGTTTTGATCACGCAATCAGCAACTTAGATAATATTAACGAAAACGTTAATGCGTCTAAGAGCCGTATCAAAGATACCGATTACGCAAAAGAAACAACGGCAATGACGAAGTCTCAAATCTTACAACAGGCGAGTACTTCTATTTTAGCTCAAGCAAAACAATCACCATCAGCAGCTCTAAGCTTGTTGGGCTAAACTTACTTCAGTAAGTAACGGTAAACTCTACTCTGGGTAGAGTTTTACTGTTAGGCTCATAAAGGTGGGAGGGAGAGTGTTATGGAAATATTATCTAACGCGTCGAACATCCAGCCTTATGGCTCACCTAATGGCACTAAATTTGCAAGCGATGAAGGTAGTAGTGCGTCGAGCACTTTACAACTAAAAGAAGCAACATCTCATGGCAAGGTAGAAAAATCGAAAGAAATGGCTACCGAAGCGGCGATTCAATTAGCTCAACATAGACAAGAGTTAAATGATCAGGAGCGTGTCAAGATGGTTGAGAAGGTCAATGAGTTTATATCTTCTCTTAACAAGGGTGTTGCCTTCAAGGTTGATGAAGAGACTGGGAGAGATGTGGTCACTATTTATGAGACCACAACAGGCGATATTATTCGCCAAATTCCCGACGAAGAAATGCTCGAAATTCTGAGGCGCCTAGCAGCCCAAACCTCGAATAGTGGAATATTGGAGGCTAAGGTTTAAGTCGTATTATTGAGGTGGTTTAATGAGTTTTGGCCCAATGGGGATTTCGTCTGGCATGGATATCAATTCCATGGTCAGCAAAATTGTTGATTCTGAGCGTGTGCCTAAACAGCAACAGATCGACAATGAACGAACGCGAATCGACACCAGCATTAGTGCCTATGGAAGACTCAGAGAATCCCTTGATTCGATGAAGGATCTGATGACAAGCTTTCGTCAGGATAAAGCTTTTGCTGTGCGAACAGTAGAAAGTACTGATGAAAATCTTGTTTCTGCGACCGCGACTACCGAAGCGATCGCTGGCAAATATGCCATCGATGTGTTGCAGCTTGCCCAGAGCCATAAAGTGGCTTCTGATGTTCTATCAGATGACATGAAATTTGGCCCTGGCAAGCTGCAGGTTTCGCTTGGTAGCGAGAGCTTCGAAACACAAGTTAGTGCTAACTCAAAACTGCGTGATGTTGTTAGAGGTATTAACAGCGCTGGGGATAATCCGGGTGTTCGAGCTTCTATCATTAATGATAAAGAAGGACCACGGTTAGTCCTCGCTTCAAATATGTCTGGTGAAGACAATCAAATAAAACTCCACGTTGACTCTGAAGATAACAACCCTCTAAAAAAATTAGAATATAAAACCCTATCGGAAAGACTGAAAGCCTTAGAAGATGCTCGCTCAGTAGCGCAAGGCGTCTTAGCTGATGCCCCTCCTAAATTGGATGCTGACGGTAACCCAATTCCTGACGGCTTTGCTGTTCCGCTGCGAGACGATGACGGAAATTCCATATTTGATGAAAACGGCAATCCTATTTTTGAAAGAAAATCGGAACCTGTCGTTGAACCTGAAGATCCTTTCGCTGAATTTGACCGTGATAATTTAACTTATGGCCAAGAAGCGGCAATGGCAGGTCAAAAGGCGCTAGATGCGTCCGCCTTAGCGGCTTCAGGGATGCCAGAAGATACGATCCCAGGCTGGAACAACACCGCTTCGGGCACATTACTCGATTCTTTTTTTAGGCCTGAACTCGAGCTTGACGAAAAAGCCATCGAGAAAGCCGCTGATATTCCGGGGTGGTCAAATACTGCCGCAGGTACTCTGACGGATTCTTATGTTACCCCCAAAGAAGCGCAGCAGAAGCTCGATGCCGAGAAAGCCAGAATAGAAAGTAAATTGGTTGATGAACGTTCAGAGTTAGCGAAGAGAGTTGAGAAAGGTGAATTAACCCCGGAGCAGGCTCAGCAATTAGAGAGAGCTAGGTTATCTCCGGGGGAACGAACACATTTAGAGAAGGTTGATAAAGCTCAAGCTAATCTGGCTTTGGCTCAACAGTCTTTTGACCAATACAGCGGCATGACTGAAGTGCAAGCTGGACAAGATTCAATGGTCATTCTGGATGGTGTCGCTCAGCTTTCTAGCAATAATAATGTGATTGAAGATGCCGTTGAAGGTATTGATATTACGGTTAAAGGTAAAACGCCAAAAGATAAGCCGCCAGCAGAAATTGGTGTTGAGTACGACCGTAATCGTGTTCGTGAAGATATTGAAGCTTTTGTTAGCTCTTATAATCAGTTTTACCAAGTATCTAAAGGTTTGGCGAGTGTTGACCCTTTGACAGGTCAAAAAGGCCCTCTTTCTGGTGACAGTACAGTGCGTAACGCAGACTCGCGACTAAAAAGTGTGTTCTCTTCAAGCATTGAAGACGCGCCTGACAACCTTAAGTCTTTGACTGAATTTGGTATCACCACCACAAGACAAGGCTCGCTAGAAATCAACTACGACATGCTTGATCGTCAGCTTAACAATCACTTTGATAAGTTGGGTGAGTTCTTTGGCGGCAACAACGGTTTCGCCAAAAAAGTCGAAGATGCGATTCAAGGGATCACGGGTGTTACGGGCTCAATCCGCACGAGAGAAAAGAGCTTAGTCGAACAAAATTACCGTTTGGTTGATGATCAAAGCGCGCTTGACCGACGCATGGATAGCCTAGAGAGCCGTACGCACTCCAAGTTCACTGCGATGCAGGATGCGACCAGCAAGATGCAATCTCAGTTGGGCAGCATGATGAGTGCAATGGGCTAATAGATGAGCAAACTGCTTCAAGAGCTTTGTGAGCTCGATCAATTAATTATGTCTAAGCTCGAATATAGTGAAATTAATGCTGAAGAAATAGTGCATCTTGTCGATAACAGAGAACAGTTATTGCAAAACGTGCTTCAATTAATCGATTCATATCCCGACGTTAAGCAAAGCTCCGAGTGGTTTGAAGCCATTTCGAGAACAAGACAATTGGTCGAACTGATGCAGTCTGAGACTGGTCGAGTAGGTAAAAACTTACATAAATACCGACATGGTGCCAAATCAGTTCAACAATACAAAAAGTTTTTATAGAAGAGGTTTACTATGCGCGGTTCTTTACAGGCATATAAAAAGGTATCAGTGGATAGTCAGCTTACAGCTGCCTCACCGCATAAAATTGTTCAGATGCTAATGGCTGGTGCTATCGAGCGCTTAATTCAAGGTAAAGCGGCAATGCAAGCGGGCAACATCCCGGTGAAAGGTGAGCGACTGAGTAAGGCTCTAGATATCATTATTAGCCTGCGTAGTTGCCTATCGATGTCCGATGGTGGCGACATTGCGAAAAATCTAGATCAACTTTATGAGTTTATGATCACGCAAATTTCTGCTGCAAATCACAAAAATGATCCTCAGCCAATTGATGATGTTATCGATATTATCCGCGAAATTAAGAGCGCTTGGGACCAAATTCCGAATGAATATCACAATTTAACGTCTGCGGATGTTGGTATTTAAAGAAACATCCCAGTTTAAACCAATCGCATATCTCTGAATTGCTTGGTTGCCTTATTTTTATAATCAAATAAAATAGAAGCCATTAGATAGCCTAATGGCTTTTTTCGTTGCTGGTTTCCTAGATTTGTCCACGTAGATCATAATCATTGATATTTTCTCTGTTTTGTCTCTTACGTCGCTTACCAATTTCCGCATCGCACCAAAATAAAGGCAATAATTCCTACTTATGCAAGGTTTGGCAAAACTGCTTGTCGTCGATGATAACGCTCAAAATCGTCACAATTTAAGCACAATATTAGAGTTTGTAGGAGAGAGCTGCGAAGTAATCAGCTCTGAACAAGCATACAAAGTTGACTGGTCCCTACAGTGGGCCGGTTGCATCATTGGTTCAATTAAAGCCAAAGGCTTCGCATTACTGAATGAAAAGCTTGTTCATGTTAATCACATCCCTTTACTGGTGATTGGCAAAAACGATTACCCGGTTGACGAACTTACTAACTTTGTTGGTGAACTCGAACTTCCTCTTAACTACCCGCAATTAAGTGATGCACTAAGACACTGTAAAGACTTCTTAGGCCGTAAAGGCGTTCAAATTGTACCTTCAGCGCGTAAGAATACGCTTTTTCGTAGTCTAGTTGGGCAGAGTGTTGGTATCCAAGAAGTTCGTCATTTGATTGAACAAGTCTCTTCTACTGAAGCAAACGTATTGATTCTTGGTGAGTCAGGCACGGGCAAAGAAGTTGTAGCACGTAATGTTCACTATCATTCTAAACGTCGTTCAGGACCTTTCGTTCCCGTAAACTGTGGCGCTATACCGCCAGACTTGCTCGAAAGTGAACTGTTTGGTCATGAGAAGGGCGCGTTTACTGGTGCAATTACCGCACGTAAAGGCCGTTTTGAGTTGGCTGAAGGTGGTACACTGTTTCTTGATGAAATTGGTGATATGCCAATGGCGATGCAAGTTAAGTTGCTTCGTGTTTTACAAGAACGCAGTTTTGAACGTGTAGGTGGCAATAGTACCATTCAAGCTGATGTTCGAGTGATTGCGGCAACACACCGCAATCTTGAAAATATGATCGAAGATGATTTGTTCCGTGAAGACCTTTACTATCGCTTGAACGTTTTCCCAATTGAAATGCCATCGCTTCAGGAGCGAAAAGAAGATGTTCCCCTATTGCTTCAGGAGTTGATGACCAGAATGGAAGCTGAAGGTGGCATGCCAATCTGTTTTACTCCCCGTGCAATCAACTCTTTGATGGAGCATTGCTGGCCGGGCAACGTACGTGAGTTAGCTAATTTAGTTGAGCGAATGGTTATTTTATATCCAAATAGCTTGGTTGATGTGAATCATCTACCAACTAAATATAGATACAGTGATATCCCAGAGTTTCAGCCAGAGTTTAATAATTTTGCATCAGAGGAAGAGCAAGAGCGAGATGCTCTTTCTGACTTGTTCTCAGAAGACTTCAGTTTTGAGCAGCACGATGAGCTTGCTGACAATGCGAACGCACCTCAAGATTTACCCGCTGAAGGGGTTAACTTGAAAGAACTACTCGCTGATATGGAAGTGAATATGATCAATCAAGCGTTGGAGGCTCAGGGCGGTATTGTTGCTCGCGCTGCTGACATGCTTGGAATGCGCAGAACCACTCTGGTCGAAAAAATGCGTAAATATAACTTGCAGCGTTAGTGCCTATTTTCGATGAAAACGAAAACTAGTACACATTTTAGCATTTTAGCTTTTTGGCAACTTTAGCTAAACGAACAGATAAACCATAGTCGAGTTGTTGCTTGCTTAACTATGTGATAAATATAGCAAATAGCCTGACTTGTGTTGTACATGTCAGGCTGTTTTAGTATTTGAGGCAAATTTTTGACATGCACCTATCTAACGAACCAGAAAATCAATCACATCTAGATTCTGTTGAGCAACAGGTTGAGCGCTATAAGCAAGTGCTCGATGTTATGCCTGCGGGGGTCATCTTGTTAGATACACATGGTGAAGTGAGAGAAGCGAATCCTGAAGCACACCGTATTCTCGGGGTTGAGTTGGTTGGCGAGAAATGGTTTTCGGTAATACAAAATGCCTTTGAACCAAGGGACGATGATGGGCATGAGATCTCATTGAAGAATGGGCGAAAAGTGCGCTTAGCGATTTCAGCTTCGACTACAGGTCAGCTTATTTTGATTACAGACCTGACAGAAACTCGCCTACTTCAGTCTCGTGTGAGCGATCTTCAGCGTTTATCTTCACTCGGAAGAATGGTCGCTTCGCTTGCCCATCAGGTTCGCACGCCGCTTTCTAGTGCAATGCTATATGCATCAAACCTTGCCGCGCCAAATTTGCCGCCGGCAACAAAAACGCGTTTTCAATCTAAGCTGATGGATAGGCTGCATGATTTAGAGAAACAAGTGAATGACATGCTGTTGTTTGCCAAAGGTGGCGACAACAAGGTGGTTAAGCCATTCACCATCGCGGAACTCATCATTGAGTTTCATCCTATGGTGGAGGCTGCGTTAAAAAGCAACCAGATTGATTATTGTCAGGAAGTTGAAGATGAAAAGACTCAAATGTTTGGTAACGCCAATGCTATCGCTTCTGCTTTAAGTAACCTAGTTTTGAACGCGGTTCAAATTGCTGGTAAGAAATCGCAGATTGATGTGTTTTTTAGACCCGTAAACGGTGAACTTAAGATATCAGTGCAAGACAGTGGCCCCGGTGTGCCTAAAGAACTTCAAGGTAAAATTATGGAACCTTTCTTTACCACTCGTTCTCAAGGCACAGGTCTAGGTTTAGCGGTTGTACAAATGGTATGCCGAGCACATGAAGGTCGACTGGAATTGATATCAGAAGAGGGTGGCGGCGCATGCTTTACCATGTGTCTACCGTTGGAAAGAAGCTCTTCTTCTGAAGACTAATAAGTTTTAACTGAATTTACACTGGAGAATCCTATGGCTCAAAGCAAAGTGTTAATCGTCGAAGATGATGAAGGTCTACGCGAAGCCCTTGTCGATACACTCGCGCTTGCTGGTTATGAATGGCTGGAAGCGGATTGTGCGGAAGATGCTCTGGTAAAATTGAAATCAAACTCTGTTGATATCGTGGTCTCTGATGTACAGATGGCCGGTATGGGCGGTTTAGCATTGCTAAGAAACATCAAGCAGCATTGGCCAAATCTTCCGGTTCTATTGATGACGGCCTATGCCAACATTGAAGATGCGGTCGCGGCAATGAAAGAAGGCGCTATCGATTACATGGCAAAGCCATTTGCTCCAGAAGTGCTGTTAAACATGGTGAGCCGTTACGCTCCCGTAAAGTCGGATGACAATGGCGATGCTATAGTTGCCGATGAGAAAAGTATCAAACTAATGATGCTGGCTGACAAAGTGGCTAAAACCGATGCCAACGTGATGGTGCTAGGGCCAAGTGGCTCTGGTAAAGAGGTCATGTCTCGCTATATTCATAACGCCTCGAGCCGTAAAGACGGTCCGTTTGTTGCGATTAACTGTGCCGCGATTCCAGATAACATGTTGGAAGCAACACTGTTTGGCTACGATAAAGGTGCGTTCACCGGGGCGATTCAAGCTTGTCCGGGTAAATTTGAGCAAGCTCAAGGCGGTACTATTTTGTTGGATGAGATCAGCGAAATGGATCTCAGCCTACAAGCGAAATTGCTGCGAGTGTTGCAAGAGCGCGAAGTTGAACGTCTTGGTAGCCGCAAGAGCATCAAATTGGATGTCCGTGTTCTAGCAACCAGTAACCGCGACCTAAAACAGTATGTTTCTGAAGGGAATTTCCGTGAAGATTTATACTACCGACTGAATGTATTTCCAATTACTTGGCCAGCGCTGTGTGAACGTAAAGGTGATATTGCGCCGCTTGCGAAACATTTGGTGGAACGTCATTGCACCAAACTAGGAATGCCTGTTCCTGTTCTGTCTGAGCAAGCCATTAGTAAACTCGTCAATTATCCGTGGCCGGGAAATGTACGTGAACTGGATAATGTCGTGCAGCGCGCTCTAATTTTGAGTGAGCAAGAAAATATTTCAGGCGAACATATTTTACTTG
Source organism: Vibrio sp. 10N.222.49.A3 (assembly GCF_041475145.1). NCBI lineage: Bacteria > Pseudomonadati > Pseudomonadota > Gammaproteobacteria > Vibrionales > Vibrionaceae > Vibrio > Vibrio sp. 10N.222.49.A3. The sequence goes on along the minus strand of NZ_JBFRVM010000135.1, from coordinate 26,087 downwards.
AAGGTGTTGATTGGCAAGACGCTACTGGACTGCAACAGATCGTTGAAGGGAACAGTGTTGCAGCGCCAGAAATTAAGCCGATTGCTGAAGCTAATCCTATCAATAAAGTCGTGGCAGGTAGCGAAGGGCTTGGAAATGAGCTTAGAGATCAAGAGTATGCGATCATTCTCGAAACATTGATTGCTTGTCATGGTCGACGTAAAGATATGGCTGAAAAGCTAGGCATTAGCCCTCGTACATTGCGTTATAAATTAGCGAAAATGCGTGATGCTGGAATAGACATTCCAAATTGAACATAAATTAGTAGTGTCAGCTTTCTGACTAGTGTATTACGATAGCTAGTCAAATTGATGCATGGCACGTTAATTGCTCTGTCAATAATACAGCTAAATAGATAGTCATAATTTTGACTCCTGAGGTAGTAAATGAGAATAGATGGTTTACAAGGCGAAATGCAGGCAATGATGGTTGAAGCTGCCAGCACGCGTCCTGCTGCAACGGGCCAAGCGGTTGGTGCAGATTTTGGCAACATGCTGACTAATGCCATCAATAATGTGAACTCATTACAAAAGACCTCTGGTAATCTTCAAACTCGTTTTGACAGTGGCGATCAAAGCGTGTCTTTATCTGACGTGATGATTGCTCGTAATAAATCTAGTGTGGCTTTTGAAGCGACGATCCAAATTAGAAATAAATTGGTCGAATCGTACAAAGAGCTGATGAACATGCCGGTATAAGTTGGGTAGTAAATAGTGGCAGATAACAGTCAAACAACAGATTTAACCGTAAGCGATAGCAACGACCACGCACTTATTGCAAGTTCTGATCTAGATGGAGAAGGGCAAAATACCGATTTAGGTGAGCGCAGTTCATCTAAGTTTGATATGGCCGTCGGTGATCTCGATTTGCTTCGTCAAGTCGTCTTAGTTCTTTCTATCTCGATCTGTGTAGCGCTTATTGTAATGCTGTTTTTCTGGGTGAAAGAGCCAGAAATGCGTCCATTAGGGGCTTACGAAACAGAAGAGTTGATCCCGGTTCTTGATTATTTGGATACGCAGAAGATTGAGTACTCTCTTGAAGGGAATACCATCTCGGTACCAGCGAGTGAATATAACTCATTAAAGCTAAATATGGTTCGAGCGGGTTTGAACCAAGAGCGAAACACCGGTGATGATATCCTCATGCAAGACATGGGTTTCGGTGTATCACAACGTTTAGAGAAAGAGCGTCTTAAACTAAGCCGTGAAAGACAGCTTGCTAAAGCTATTGAACAGATGAAGCAGGTACGTAAAGCTCAAGTTTTACTTGCCTTACCTAAGCAAAGTGTCTTTGTTCGTCACAATCAAGAAGCCTCTGCCTCAGTATTCCTGACACTTAAAACGGGGACGAACCTCAAGCAGCAAGAAGTTGATTCTGTTGTGGACATGGTGGCCAGTGCCGTTCCGGGGATGAAAACTTCGCGAATTACGGTGACCGATCAGCATGGCCGACTTTTGAGCTCTGGCTCTCAGGATCCGATGTCAGCGGCACGCCGAAAAGAGCACGAGTTAGAGCGTAATCAAGAGCAAGCGCTACGTGAAAAAATTGACTCTATTTTGATTCCGATTCTTGGGTTTGGTAACTACACGGCTCAGGTTGATATTCAACTCGACTTTAGTGCTGTGGAACAAACACGAAAGCGTTTTGATCCGAATACTCCAGCAACCCGAAGTGAATACACATTAGAAGACTATAATAACGGCAACGTTGTGGCAGGTATTCCAGGGGCTTTGAGTAACCAGCCTCCTGCTGATGCTTCGATTCCTCAGGATGTGGCTCAGATGAAAGATGGTACGATGATGGGGCAAGGTTCGGTTCACAAAGAAGCGACCCGCAACTTTGAGCTGGATACTACCATTAGTCATGAGCGAAAACAGAGCGGCACGGTTAATCGTCAGACCGTATCTGTTGCAATCAAAGATCGCCAATCATTGAACCCTGATACGGGAGAAGTGGTTCATACCCCAATTCCAGCAAGCGAAATTAACGCGATACGTCAGGTATTGATTGGCACTGTGGGTTTTGATGAAAACCGCGGTGATTTACTCAATGTTTTAAGCATGCAATTTGCACCTCAAGTAACGGATATTGTTGCTGACGTACCAATTTGGGAGCACCAACACTTTAATGATTGGGTACGTTGGTTTGCGAGTGCGTTGGTTATTATTGTTGTCGTATTGGTGCTGGTTCGCCCTGCAATGAAAAAACTGCTTAACCCCGCAGCAGACGATGACGATCAAATGTACGGCCCCGATGGCATGCCAATTGGTGCTGACGGCGAAACCAGTTTAATTGGTGGTGATATTGAAGGTGGTGAGTTATTTGAATTTGGTTCAAGTATCGACCTACCTAACCTTCACAAAGATGAGGACGTACTGAAAGCAGTACGTGCACTTGTAGCGAATGAACCAGAGCTAGCAGCTCAAGTAGTTAAGAATTGGGTGGCAGATGGCTAACGAAATTGTTCCACAACAAGCAGAAGGTGGTGAGCTTGATGTCGCAAGTGTCGATATCGAGTCTATCTCAGGCGAAGAGCGCGCTGCGATCTTGTTGCTAAGTTTAAGTGAAGAAGATGCTGCGGGTATCATTCGCCATCTAGAACCTAAACAGGTTCAGCGTGTTGGTAGTGCAATGGCACGTTCAACGGATTGGTCTCAAGAAAAAGTAGGTGCTGTGCACCGCGCTTTCTTAGATGATATTCAGAAGTACACCAACATCGGTATGGGCAGTGAAGACTTTATGCGTAATGCGTTGGTGGCTGCTCTAGGTGAAGATAAGGCGAATAACCTTGTTGATCAGATCCTTTTAGGTACTGGTTCTAAAGGTTTGGATTCTCTTAAGTGGATGGACCCTCGTCAGGTGGCAAGCATCATCATTAACGAGCACCCACAGATTCAAACGATCGTATTATCTTACTTGGAATCGGATCAGTCTGCGGAGATCTTGTCTCAATTCCCTGAGCGTGTTCGCCTTGATTTGATGATGCGTATTGCTAACCTTGAAGAAGTTCAACCTTCAGCTCTCGCTGAATTGAATGAAATCATGGAGAAACAGTTTGCGGGTCAAGCGGGTGCTCAAGCTGCCAAAATTGGTGGCCTGAAAGCCGCTGCTGAGATCATGAACTACATGGACAATAATGTAGAAGGCATCTTGATGGGACAAATTCGAGATCAAGACGAAGACATGGCAACACAGATCCAAGATCTTATGTTTGTCTTTGAAAACCTTATTGAAGTTGATGACCAAGGTGTTCAGCGATTGCTGCGTGATGTTCCACAAGACGTTCTACAGAAAGCGCTTAAAGGTGCTGATGAAAGCCTACGTGAGAAGATCTTCAAGAACATGTCTACGCGTGCTGCTGATATGATGAGAGACGATATTGAGGCGATGCCGCCAGTTAAAGTCTCTGATGTAGAAGCGGCTCAGAAAGAGATCTTGGGTATTGCGAGGAAGATGGCAGACAGTGGCGAGATTATGCTGTCTGGTGGCGCCGACGAGTTCCTTTAATACAGAAACCTCAAGAGCCCCACATTGTTGGGGCTTTTCTTTATCCAACCTCAAACCACAGATTAACTACCGTGTAATTGCTTGAATCTACAACGCAGTTGGACGAACTCATAGATAGGTACTGATATGTCAGGTGATAGAAAACGTGGCTTCCTTCGCCCTGAAGAAGATAATACGGTTGCCCAACCTCAGAAATGGGGGCTGCCTGACTATACCTCTGATGTGAACAAACAAGCCAAAGAAACGGCTTTTAACTACGATCCTGGCTGGATGCCAACGGTTGAAGAAGCCATTGAAGACGAAGAGCTGGTTCTAACTGAAGAGCAAATCGAACTGATCAAGCAAGGTGCTTATCAGGAAGGGCTTCATCAAGGACAAGAGGCTGGCTTTAAACAGGGCTACGAAAAAGGTAAAGAAGAAGGGTTTGCCGCAGGTCACGAAGAGGGCAACGAAGCCGGCAAACTTGAAGGCGTTACTGCTGGTCAAGAGTACATTCAGCAGCAAGTCGCCATCTTTATGGGGCTAGCCAACCAGTTCGCTCAGCCATTAGAGCTGATGAATGCTCAGGTAGAGAAGCAACTGGTGGACATGGTGCTGACTATGGTCAAAGAAGTGGTTCATGTTGAAGTGCAAACCAACCCACAAATCATACTAGATACCGTGAAAGAATCGGTAGAGTCATTGCCAATCTCAGGTCACGCGATCACATTGAAGCTAAACCCTGAAGACGTTGCAATAATACGCTCAGCGTATGGCGAAACGGAATTGGACTCTCGTAATTGGACGTTGGTATCAGAGCCTGCACTCAATCGCGGCGACGTACAAATTGAAGCGGGTGAATCGAGTGTTAACTACCGCATGGAAGAGCGCGTGAAGAGCGTCATTCAAAGCTTCTGTGGTGTAAATCGTCATCAAGGTCATGAGTAATGCTTGAGTTAGCGAACCGTCTTAGCCAATACAAAGTCGAGGGGCTAAAGTCGCGACCAATTGCATCAGGCAAACTAGTTCGTGTTGTTGGTCTAACGCTTGAAGCGACCGGCTGCAAAGCGCCAATTGGCAGCTTATGCTTAGTAGAGACCATGTCTGGTCAGATGGAAGCCGAAGTGGTTGGCTTTTCTGGCGATAACCTGTTTTTGATGCCCAGTGAACAAATTACCGGGATCTTACCGGGCGCTCGCGTGACACCGATGACATCAGAAAGCGGTATCCCTGTTGGAATGGAGTTGCTTGGTCGTGTTATCGATGGCGTAGGTAATCCGCTTGACGGTTTAGGTCCAATCTATACCGAGCAACGCGCTTCCTTTAATGCTGAGCCAATCAATCCTTTAGCTCGTAAACCTATCTCTGAGCCACTTGATGTTGGCTTAAAAGCGATTAATGGCTTACTAACGGTGGGCAAAGGGCAGCGTATCGGTCTGTTTGCGGGTTCCGGTGTGGGTAAGTCGGTTACGCTTGGGATGATGACTCGTGGTACAACCGCGCAAGTGGTCGTGGTGGGGTTAATTGGTGAGCGTGGACGAGAAGTAAAAGAATTTATTGAAGAGATCCTTGGAGAAGATGGTCGTAAGCGTTCTGTTGTGGTCGCCGCTCCTGCGGATTCGTCTCCATTGATGCGTTTAAAAGGCTGTCAAACCGCACTGGCTGTAGCTGAGTATTTCCGAGACCAAGGTCTAGATGTTTTACTACTGATGGACTCATTGACTCGTTTCGCTCAGGCGCAGCGTGAAATCGCCCTGTCTGTGGGTGAGCCGCCAGCAACCAAAGGCTATCCGCCGTCTGTGTTTGCCAAGCTTCCTGCGCTGGTGGAGCGAGCAGGTAATGGTAACGATGAACAAGGTTCTATCACTGCTTTCTTTACCGTGTTAACAGAAGGTGATGATTTACAAGACCCTATTGCCGATGCATCGCGAGCGATTCTTGATGGTCACATTGTTTTATCTCGTGAGATGGCTGATGCTGGCCACTATCCCGCGATTGATGTTGAGAAATCCGTCAGTCGTGTTATGCCTCAAATCACCACCGAAGAACATGTCTTGATGTCGAAAGCCGTTAGACAAGTGCTGTCTATATGCCGGAAAAATCAAGATTTGGTTTCGATTGGTGCTTACAAGCCGGGAACAGACCCTGCAATCGACAGTGCTTTCACTTTGAAACCGAGGTTGGACGAGTACTTACAACAGAAAATGAAAGAAACGGTTCCCTATGATATGTGCGTCAACATGTTAAAGCATGTGTTAGGCGGTTAGGTCGTGTTGAATAAGGTCAATCATGGATAACGCGTTAGAATTTCTTCTCGATCAAGCGAAAGACCAAGAGAACCAAGCTGTATTGGCGCTGAATCAAGCGAATGTCGAGCTGCAGGGTTACTACGAACAGGTCGAACAGATTGAAAAATATCGACTTGATTACTGCCAGCAACTTGTTGACCGAGGTAAGGCCGGATTAACGGCTAGCCAATATGGTCACTTAAACCGTTTCTTAACGCAATTAGATGAAACGCTCTCTAAGCAGAGAGAAGCGGAACACCACTTTAAAAATCAGGTCGATAACTGCCAAAACTATTGGATGGAGTTACGAAAAAAGCGTAAATCCTACGAATGGTTGATGGAGAAAAAGCAGAAAGAAAAAGCAAAGCTGCAAGATCAAAGAGAGCAAAAGCAAATGGATGAGTTCTCGACTCTGTTATATAGCCGAAAGAAGATTTGAACCTAATTCACGAATGACGCAAGTGTTGCTCTGCAGATGGCAGACTTAAAACTTATAGGCATGTTTCTTGCTCTGTTTTATATCAAATTGCGAGTTATGCTCACCAAAGGCATAAAAAGCACCCGACTTTCTTTTTGTTGTCTGATTCAAGGCAGCAAAGCTAGTAGATAGAGCTTGTATATATGAATGTTAGTCTTTCCTCAAATTCAGCGACCAACAAAACGTCATCGTTGTTGGACTCCGGTTCTGCCTCTTCAAAGGTAGAAGAAACTGGAGACTCTAAAGGTTTCTTTGAGTCTTTCAAAGAAGCACTAGGCTTTGAAGAAAGTGACAGTAAAGTCGCAGCAAAAGACACAGAAAGCACCGCGAAACCTGATGCTAAACAGGCCTCTACCGAAGGTGAAGCGTCAGCCGAAGCGAACAAAGGTGATTCAGCTGAATCAAAGGCTACTGACGAAGTAAGCGAAGCGCAAAGCAAGCAAGCAGCTTCAGAAGTAGAAGGCGAGAAAGCTGCTGAGGAAACATCTGCAGAGGCTGTGTCTGGAACTGAGGCTAAGCTCAAAGCCAATTCGGGCACTGATAGCACTGTCGCTGATAAGGCGGATGGTAAAGATGCGCAGGTTACGACGAATGATTCTAAAGAACAGGTTGCTCAATCCCAAACTCAGGGTACATCAGCTGTAGATGGCTCTACGCAAGCATCGCAAGCTAATGCAGCGATGAATGAAGGCAATAAATTGCTTGGTCAATTGGATGAGGCAAACAAAACTCTAAATCAAGCGCCAAACGGCAAAGGCTTGCCTCAGCAAGGTCAGGTAGATAACGCCCAAGGTAATATCTCCGGTGCTTCAGTTGCAGTAGCCTCCGTTACGGATGAGGCGAGACAACAAACGAATGCAGCAATCCAAGAGAATAGTCTTGAGGTGGATTCTGAAATCGCTGTTCTTACCGGAGGTAAGGGTGTGTCTCAGCTGACTGATGATGAAATCCGACAGTTGATGGATAAAGGCGTCACTCCAGAACAAATTGAAGCCAGTATGAACCGAGAGCTGAGTCAAAAGAATGCGGCTAGCGCCGCGGTGGCCGAACAGAGCCAAGCGATCTCAGCTGCGGATATTGAACTCGCCAAGCAGGTTGATGCCCATACCAAAGCACTAAAACAATTGAATGGACAAATCGAATCAGAACAGTCTGTTGTCGATAGCTTGCTTAAGAAGCAACAAAGTGGTGCTAAGTTGACGGTTGATGAGCAAGCCGCTTTGGCTAAAGCGACCTCTAACTTAGACCTGTTGAATCAACAGCTCACTAACGTTCAACAACAAGCAACGGCTTTGCTAAATCAAGCTCCGGCTGTGAACAGCGCGTCTGGTGAACCCGCTGCTATTGATTGGGATAATACGGATTCAAGCGAAACTAAAGCTTTAGCTGCGGCGGCATCAACAGCAGCTGTAGCGACGGCTGCACAACAAGTGTCAGCGCAGGCCGCTTCTCAATCAACAAACAATGCTCTTACGGATAAGGCAGCAATGCTGCACGCCAACAATGCACATGCAGCCGCTCAACAAGCTAATGTTGCTTCACCTCAGCAGCAAGCAACGTTGGATCCAGCTTTAACCGCGCAAGGGATCGCGATGAATGCAGCGCCAGTCACTACAAAAGCAGGCTCTACTGATGCGCTTCTTAAAGCGGGCGCAGGTGCCGCGGCATTGTCTGGTTTGGGCAAAGCCGGTGCTAAAGAAGATTCTAAAGATTCGACCTTTGCTCAGCAGATAGCCTCGGCCGCTGGCGCACAAGGTACAGCTACGGTGGGTTCAGCACCTACGCGAGCTGAAATTCAAGCGGCTCAACAGGCACCTTTGCAACTCACTAAAGAGTTAGCGAACGACCAGGTGGCGGAAAAAGTCCAAATGATGATGTCTAAGAATCTCAAGAGCTTGGATATCCGTCTTGACCCACCAGAGTTGGGGCAGATGAAAATTCGCATGACCATGAATAATGATGTGGCGAACGTGCACTTTACTGTCGGTAGCCAACAAGCGAGAGAGGTTATTGAACAAACCTTACCTCGTTTGAGGGAGATGCTCGCTCAACAAGGGATGCAGCTTGCTGAGTCTTCAGTTCAGCAACAGAATACTGGTCAGGGGCAAGACAGGTACAATAATGGCGAGCAACAATCAGGCTCTAACCGTATAAATGATGGTCAAGGTGATGAAAACCTTGATAGCAACAGCAATCTTGAATTGAATGTCACGTCAAAGCGTGATGGAATTAGTTATTATGCCTAGTATCAGGCTAAAACACTTAGCTAATAGAAAGAACCGTTAGTTTATAGAAGAACAGTTAGTTAATAGAAAGTACCGTTAGTTAATAGAAGAACAGGAAGTTAGAGCTGAATATGGCAGAAGAACAAGAAACACCGAAAGGAAAGAGTAAGCTCCTCATTATCGCTATCGCGGTTGTTGTGCTGTTACTTGGAGGTGGTGGTGCCGCATTTTTCTTAATGGGTTCCGATGATAAGGCTGAGGGTGCTGGGTCGTCAGCTGAGGTTCAACTCATGGGTGCCGATCCAGTGGTCTATGTTAATGTGCCTCAAGCTTTCTTATTTAACGTTACGGGCGATAAGAAAGATCGCTTAGTTCAGATAAAGGTACAGCTGATGGTACGTGGTATGAAGAATGAAGTTCTCGCTCGATACCACTCTCCACTTGTTGAAAGCGCACTACTTGCTACATTCGCTTCGGCGACGGTCGATCAATTACGATCTCCTGCCGGCAGAGTTGAACTGCGGAACAAGGCGACTGAAGATATTAAAGCAAGCTTAACTCAAGCTGTTGGCCAGCCGGTAATTGAAAAAGTGTTATTCACTGACTTTGTAATTCAATAGGTAATATGTGACCGATTTATTAAGCCAAGACGAAATTGATGCGCTATTACATGGCGTTGATGATGTTGAAGACGTTGAAGATGTCTTAGAAACCGAAAGTGACAATACGGTCAATTTTGATTTCTCATCACAAGATCGAATCGTTCGTGGTCGAATGCCGACCCTTGAACTTATTAACGAGCGTTTCGCACGCCATATGCGTATTAGCTTGTTTAATATGTTGCGTAAGACGGCTGAAGTGTCGATCAACGGCGTACAGATGATGAAATTTGGTGAGTACCAGAACACACTCTATGTACCCACAAGTTTAAACATGGTTCGCTTCCGCCCGTTAAAAGGTACTGCGCTAATTACGATGGAAGCTCGGCTAGTTTTCATTCTCGTAGAGAACTTTTTTGGTGGTGATGGTCGTTTTCATGCCAAGATTGAAGGTCGCGAATTTACACCAACAGAAAGACGAATTATTCAGTTACTACTGAAAATTGTTTTTGAAGATTACAAAGAAGCTTGGTCTCCCGTGATGGGCGTTGAGTTTGAATACTTGGACTCTGAAGTAAACCCAAGTATGGCTAACATTGTGAGTCCAACCGAAGTGATTGTTGTGAGTTCATTTCACATTGAAGTCGATGGCGGCGGCGGTGATTTCCATGTGGTTATGCCTTACTCAATGGTTGAGCCGATTCGTGAACTGCTGGATGCTGGTGTCCAATCAGATAAAATGGAAACCGACGTTCGTTGGAGTTCAGCATTGCGTGATGAAATCATGGATGTGCCAGTCAACTTCCGTGTCAATTTGCTCGAGCAAGATATCTCTTTGCGTGATTTGATGGAACTTCGTCCTGGGGATGTTATCCCGATGAATATGCCTGAGCATGCAACCATGTTTGTTGAAGAACTGCCGACCTATCGTGTTAAAATGGGCCGTTCCGGAGAGAAGCTCGCGGTACAGATTTCTGAAAAAATTGAAAGACCTCATGTGGTCAAAACCGATCTCGCCTTTCTTGGCAAAGACTTAATGTCTGAGTTGGAAAATAGCGAAGATGAAGAATAGCAAAGTAGATAAAAGTATAGGAATTGGTAATGGAACCTAGTGAAGATCAAAAGCTAGCAGACGAATGGGCTGCAGCACTTGGTGAAGACCCTTCAGCACCGTCAATCGATGTTGATGATGTTCTCGCGGCACCACTTGATGAGTTAACCGACTCATCGTCTCCAATTTCAGAAGATGAGCGTCGTAAGCTGGATACCATTATGGATATCCCAGTGACTATCTCAATGGAAGTCGGCCGCTCTCAAATCAGTATCCGTAACTTACTTCAATTGAACCAAGGTTCGGTTGTTGAGCTAGATAGAATTGCTGGTGAGTCACTTGACGTGATGGTTAACGGCACTCTGATTGCTCATGGAGAAGTGGTTGTGGTGAATGACAAATTTGGTATTCGTTTGACAGACGTTATTAGTCAAACAGAACGAATTAAGAAGTTGCGTTAATGAGCTTCTTGTCTCAGAGACTGGCGTGCTCTTCTCTCGGAATGACAGGTTTTTCTCGCAGAGTCTTGGGAGTAGGGCTACTTGCTACTCCTTCTATTGCCTTTGCGGCAACGCCTCCTTCTCTCGATTTAGCGACCACCTTTGGGTCGCTAATTTTCGTTATAGCCTTCATTTTATTTATTGCTTGGCTACTGAAGCGAATGCAAGTGCCTGCGATGTCGAATCAACAAGGTTTGGCTATTATTAGGCAAATTCCGGTAGGCACAAAAGAACGTATCGCTATTGTACAAGCGGGTGATGAACAGTTCTTGGTAGGCATTACCACACAATCGATTCAGCTGATCTCTAAGCTCGATAAACCTCTTACTCAGGAGATGCTGGAAAAAAGTACATTTTCAAGTCAGCTTTCCCAGCTAATAAAAAAAGATGCAAACAAGTAACGGATTTTTGAATCCATTTTACTTTTGCCATGCCGGATTTTTCCGTACGGTGAAAGTGTGGTTGGTTCAGCTCATTATATTCTGCTCTCTCGTATTTAGCGTGTCAGTATTTGCACAGGTTGAAGATGGCACTGTCATTCCTGCGAATACCGCTGGATCTGAGTCGGTCACCATCAGTACGATGCAGCAAGATCAAGCCAAATCGAAGACTATGACCACTGGTAGCTTAACCGGTAATGGTGGCGGCATACCTGCATTTACCATGACCACCAATGCCAATGGCGGTGAAGACTACTCGATTAACCTGCAAATTCTTGCGTTAATGACCATGCTTGGCTTCTTGCCGGCGATGGTTATTTTGATGACATCGTTCACCCGCATTGTGGTTGTGATGTCTATTTTGCGTCAGGCAATGGGTCTTCAACAAACACCTTCAAACCAAGTGATTATTGGCATTGCGATATTTCTGACCTTCTTCATCATGTCGCCAGTAATCAGTCAGGTCAATGAACAAGCTGTTCAGCCTTATTTGAATGAACAGATATCAGCGCGACAGGCGTTTGATGTTGCCCAAGGGCCGATTAAGTCTTTTATGCTTAAACAGACTCGAATCAAAGATCTTGAAACTTTTGTTGAGATATCCGGTGCGCAAGTAACTAACCCAGAAGATGTTTCAATGGCGGTTCTGATTCCTGCGTTTATCACGTCTGAATTGAAAACAGCTTTCCAGATAGGCTTTATGTTGTTCTTGCCGTTCCTAATTATCGACTTGGTGGTGGCATCAGTTTTGATGGCCATGGGTATGATGATGTTGTCACCAATGATTGTATCGTTGCCGTTTAAGTTGATGTTGTTCGTCCTTGTTGATGGTTGGAATTTGATACTCTCCACACTCGCCGGCAGTTTTGCCTTGTAGCTGGGGGAAGCATGAATCCTGAAATATTCGTAGATTTGTTCCAAGATGCCCTTTGGATGGTACTAATTATGGTTTGCGCCATAATTATTCCTAGCCTGCTGATTGGTTTGGTTGTGGCTGTTTTCCAAGCTGCTACTTCGATCAATGAACAAACTTTAAGTTTCCTACCACGTTTGATCGTAACGTTATTAGCGTTGATGATGTTTGCACATTGGATGACCCAAATGATGATGGAGTTCTTTTTCGAACTCATCGAACGCTTGCCACAAGTTCTGTACTAAACCGATATGGAATACCCAACGAGCCTTGTACTAGAGTGGTTAGCCAATTATTTTTGGCCCTACACTCGCATCTCAGCCATGCTGATGGTGATGACAGTAACCGGTGCACGCTTTGTGTCGCCGCGTATTCGTCTGTATTTAGGTTTAGCGGTCACCTTTGCGGTGATGCCTGCGATCCCCGCTGTTCCTAAAGAGATTGAACTGCTCTCTTTCCAAGGTTTCTTGACGGTATTTGAACAAATCGTGATTGGCGTTGCCATGGGGTTTGTCACCCAATTCATGATTCAAACTTTCGTAATGCTCGGCCAGATCTTGGGTATGCAATCAAGCTTGGGTTTCGCCTCTATGGTGGATCCGGCTAACGGGCAAAACACGCCAGTACTGGGCCAGTTATTTATGTTGCTAGCGACCATGTTTTTTTTGGAGACTGACGGTCACTTGAAAATGCTGCAGCTGGTGGTGTTCAGCTTTAAGACTTTACCCATTGGCAGTGGAAGTTTGACCTCTGTTGATTATAGAGAGCTTGCCCTGTGGCTTGGTATCATGTTCAAAACAGCACTAGCGATGTCATTGTCTGGTATTATTGCGCTGCTGACGATTAACCTTTCGTTTGGTGTAATGACGCGTGCGGCGCCTCAACTAAATATCTTTTCTTTGGGTTTCTCATTTGCGCTACTCGTGGGCCTATTGCTTTGTTGGTATATCCTTGGCGGCTTGTTTAGTCACTATGAGTTATTCTGGATACAAACCGAACAACAGATATGTCGTCTAATCAGGTTAGAGTGCTAGGAGACTAAAATGGCAGAGTCAGACGGTCAAGAACGCACGGAAGACGCCACGCCCAAACGCTTGCAACAGGCCAAAGATAAAGGGCAGGTTGCAAGGTCAAAAGAGTTAGCGTCGGCGTCGGTACTTATTGTTGGTGCGATTGCTTTAATGTGGTTTGGTGAATCGATGGCGAAAGCTTTGTTCGAAACAATGCAACGTCTGTTTTCTCTGAGTCGGGAAGAAGTTTTTGATACCACAAAACTCCTCGAAATTGCGGGTGGCGCATTAGTGAACCTGTTGTTCCCGCTGTTCTTAATCCTGATAACCTTATTTGTTGCTGCCGTCATTGGTGCGGCGGGTGTCGGGGGGATTAATTTCTCTATGCAGGCGGCGATGCCTAAGGCGTCTAAGCTAAACCCACTCAGTGGTATTAAGCGTATGTTTGGCCTGCAGAGTTGGGTTGAACTGTTGAAATCTATCTTGAAAGTGGCACTTGTTTCGGGAATGGCCATCTATCTTATTCAAGCTTCTCAACACGATTTAATGCAACTGAGCATGGAGGTATACCCACAGAATATCTTCCACGCTTTAGATATCTTGCTTAATTTTATTCTGCTGATCAGCTGCTCTTTACTTATCGTGGTGGCGATTGATATCCCGTTCCAGATTTGGCAACACGCCGATCAGCTGAAGATGACCAAACAAGAAATTAAAGATGAACACAAAGATACTGAAGGTAAGCCTGAAGTTAAGGGCCGCATTCGTATGTTGCAAAGAGAAGCTGCCCAGCGCCGTATGATGGCTGACGTACCTCAAGCGGATGTGATTGTGACCAACCCGGAGCACTTCTCGGTGGCTCTACGCTATAAGCAGAATCAAGACAAAGCCCCCGTTGTAGTTGCGAAAGGTGTTGATCATATGGCAATGAAGATTCGTGAAATTGCCCGTGAAAATGACATCTATATTGTTCCTGCGCCACCATTGGCTAGGGCGCTTTATCACACTACCGAACTAGAACAACAAATTCCTGACGGTCTGTTTACAGCAGTTGCTCAAGTGCTTGCATATGTGTTTCAACTGAAACAGTACCGAAAACGAGGCGGAGAGAGGCCAAAACTCCAAGATTCTAATATGCCGATCCCACCTGATTTACGACATTAGATCAATTGCTTGAGCTCTGCTTGATGAACCCTGATAATAGCGGGCTAGCTAATCCTCTTTTTAAAGAGGCGATGGCAATAATTTGACGAAAAGTGTTGGTACAGTGTTTGCTATATCAACCCCGAATATTATAAGCCGATCATTAATAACCTTAGCATTGTAAATCTGAGTATTATAAGCCCAGTCATTATAAATCCTAGCGTTATAAATCCCGAGCATATAAAGCTTAGTATTATAAACCTGTGCATTTGAACCTATGCACTATAAACCATAGCAACATAGCTTAGACCTGAGCCTCAAATAGCTTAGTGAGATGGCTACAACATAGCGAAACTGTCTAGACTTATGAAATTCTCCCTGCCTTTTGCGGACAAGCTGCCTAAAATCCCTAATCGTGCGATGCCTGCAATTGGCGCACCCGTTATGGTACTTGCGACGCTCGCTATGGTGGTGTTGCCAATACCAGCCTTCTTGTTGGACATGTTCTTCACGTTCAACATAGCACTGTCCATGGTTGTGTTACTGGTTTCGGTTTATACCCGCAGGCCTTTGGACTTCGCTGCATTCCCGACCGTACTTCTGATTGCGACTCTACTTCGATTGGCTTTGAACGTTGCTTCGACACGTGTGGTATTACTCCATGGTCACGAAGGTGGTGACGCGGCCGGTAACGTTATTGAAGCATTCGGTAACGTGGTTATCGGCGGTAACTACGCGGTAGGTCTAGTGGTGTTTTTGATTTTGATGATCATCAACTTCATGGTTGTAACCAAAGGTGCGGGTCGTATTTCGGAAGTAAGTGCGCGTTTCACCCTAGATGCCCTACCGGGTAAACAGATGGCAATCGATGCCGACTTGAATGCGGGTTTGATCGACCAAGATCAGGCTCGTACTCGACGTTTTGAAGTGACCAAAGAGGCCGACTTCTACGGCTCGATGGACGGTGCATCTAAGTTTGTTAAAGGCGATGCAATAGCCGGTATCTTGATATTGTTCATCAACATCATTGGCGGCTTGAGTATCGGTATGGCTCAGTTTGACCTTGGTTTTGGTGAAGCCATCGAAATCTATACGCTACTGACTATCGGTGATGGTCTGGTTGCACAAATACCATCGCTGTTACTTTCTATTGCTGCGGCGATGATGGTAACGCGTCAAAATACTGATGAAGACATGGGCGAACAACTTGTCTTCCAAATGTTCGATAATCCTAAAGCCCTAATGATCACCGCCGCTATCCTCGGCATCATGGGTATTGTTCCTGGTATGCCACATTTCTCCTTCTTGAGCCTTGCTGTGGTTGCTGGGGCTGGGGCTTACTTTATCGATAAAAAGAACAAGGCAAAGGTAGAAGAGAAAAACCTACCTGCAACCGCTAATGCCAATGGTGATAAGCCCGCATCGCAAAAAGAACTGTCTTGGGATGATGTTCAACCGGTAGACATTATTGGTCTCGAAGTGGGGTACCGCTTGATTCCTTTGGTCGATAGAGACCAAGGTGGTGAATTGCTTGAGCGCGTGAAAGGTGTACGGAAAAAGCTGTCTCAAGATTTTGGTTTCTTGATTCCAGCAGTACACATTCGCGATAATCTGGAACTGACACCAAACAGCTATCGAATTACCCTGATGGGGGTAGCGGTTGGTGAGGCTGAGATCAAGCCGGACATGGAGCTCGCGATTAACCCTGGCCAAGTCTATGGGATGATAGATGGAGAGCCGACGATTGATCCTGCCTTTGGCCTTGAAGCCGTCTGGATTCGTGAAGAGCAGCGTGAACACGCACAAGCCTTAGGTTATACGGTTGTAGACTCTTCAACCGTACTTGCCACACACCTTAGCCAGCAGTTAACGAATAACGCTTCACAGTTGATTGGCCACGAAGAAGTTCAAAACTTACTTGAGATGCTTAGCCGATCAACGCCTAAGCTGGTGGAAGGTTTTGTACCGGATCAATTACAGCTTGGTGTGGTTGTGAAAGTTCTGCAAAACCTACTGAATGAAGCGATTCCAATTCGTGATATTCGAACCATTGTCCAAACTTTGTCGGAGTACTCTTCTAAGAGTCAAGAACCTGACATATTAACTGCAGCTGTTCGTATCTCACTAAAACGACTAATTGTTCAAGAAATCAATGGTATAGAGCCAGAATTACCAGTTATAACCTTAATTCCCGAGTTGGAACAAATCTTGCATCAAACCATGCAGGCATCCGGCGGAGAATCTGCTGGTATTGAACCTGGTTTAGCCGAACGTTTACAGACCTCACTCAGTAACGCGACACAAGAGCAAGAACTGAAAGGTGAGCCAGCGGTATTATTGACCTCTGGTGTTTTACGTTCGACTCTGGCTAAGTTCGTGAAAAACACGATCCCAAGCTTGAGAGTATTATCTTACCAAGAGATACCAGACGAAAAGCAGATACGTATAGTACAAGCTGTTGGTAATTAAGCCGCCTAATTAGAACGGACGATCGAATTGAAAATTAAACGATTTTTTGCAAAAGATATGCGAACAGCTCTGCTCCAAGTTAAAGAAGAACTTGGCTCAGAAGCGGTGATCATGTCTAACAAAAAGGTCGCAGGTGGTGTGGAAATTGTTGCCGCTATTGATGGCGATTCCAGCCCGTCGACAGCAAGTCCCAGACTCAATAAACCTCAGCAGCCTACGCAAAGCCAGTACACTCAAATGTCTGAGCCCAAATTGCCAACTGGGCGTCGTCAATTAGATGATGACAAGGTTAGCATCCAGCCGAATGCAGAAGGTGGACGCTCAATGACCAAGCGCTTTGCAAATATGCTAAAGCAATACAGTCATGGCGCCGACGATGAGCAACAACATCGCGCTGAAAACGAAGACTCGTTATCAGCATTGCTCAATCGCCAGTCAAGTAACGGTCATCAACCTCAGAGTAGCCAGCATTCTAGCGGCAGCCTTGACTCGGCCTTTGCTCGTGAAACGGGTTTATCAAAATTGATTGCCGAAGATCGCAGAGTAGAGCGTCCAGCACCTCGCTTAGATCCTACCCGTTATGATCGTGGTCGAGAGAACACTCAATCCAAAGGTTCAGATACTGAAATGGAAACGATGCGCGATGAGATGACTTCAATTCGTCGTTTGTTAGAGCATCAAGTCTCTGGGCTCATGTGGCAAGAAGTCGAACGTCGCGAACCTTTGCGAGCGATGCTTATCAAGCGCCTAGAACGTATGGGTGTTTCGGCAGAACTCGCCGATCAAATGGCCTGTTACATTCCAGAAGACACAAAACCAGCACGAGCATGGAAAGCCTTGCTTGCTCTGGTCGCTGATCAAATCTCAGTAACACAAAAAGATATTTTAAAACGCGGCGGTATTGTGGCCTTACTTGGCCCGACTGGCGTAGGTAAAACAACAACCGTTGCTAAGCTCGCAGCCCGCGCAGCAATGGAGTACGGTGCAGACAACGTAGCGCTTGTGACAGCGGACACATATCGCATAGGTGCACATGAGCAGTTATCGATTTATGGTCGAATTATGGGTTGTCCTGTAAGAGTTGCTAAAGATTCTAGTGAATTGGCCGATGTAATATATCAGTTACGTAATCGTCGCCTGATTCTAGTCGATACTGCAGGTATGGGGCAGCGAGATGTTCGCCTATCTGAGCAGTTAGACACATTGATGCAAGAGAGTGGTTCCGTTATTAATAGTTACCTTGTGTTACCCGCAACCGCGCAACGCAAAGTACTACAAGAAACCATTGAACACTTTAGAAGAATCCCGCTGTCGGGATGTATCCTGACGAAGCTGGACGAATCACTTAGTTTGGGTGAGTTCATCAGTGTGGTAATACAAAATGCATTACCAGTTGCTTATATAGCAAATGGTCAACGAGTTCCTGAAGATATCGTTATTGCTCAGCCAAAGTACATGATTGCTAAGGCCAATGAGTTATTAGAAAAATCGACAGAGAATGAACCTCATTACTGGAATAGCGATTCTGAAGGGCTCTAGGCGGCGGATAAATATGAATGAGAATATGATACACGATCAAGCTAGCGGCCTCCGTCGCTTAACCCAGCCTTCACTCACAAAAGTTATCGCTGTAACGGGTGGCAAGGGAGGCGTAGGTAAATCGAATGTAACGTTAGGTATGGCTATTTGTATGGCTCGCCAAGGCAAGAAAGTCATGGTGCTGGATGCCGATTTAGGATTAGCTAACGTAGACATCATGCTCGGCATTCGTTCTAAACGAAATCTTGGGCATGTGTTGGCTGGCGAGTGTGAACTTAAGGATGCGATTGTCGAAGGGCCGCACGGAATTAAAATTATTCCAGCGACATCAGGCACACAAAGCATGACTGAACTTTCACACGCTCAACACGCCGGGTTGATTCGTGCTTTTGGTTCGCTTGAAGACGAGATGGATATCTTATTGGTTGATACCGCAGCGGGTATATCCGATATGGTCATCAGCTTCTCAAGAGCTGCGCAGGATGTGGTTGTGGTGGTTTGTGATGAACCAACGTCGATTACTGATGCATATGCATTGATTAAGCTGTTGAGTCGAGAGCACCAAGTTCAGCGATTCAAAATTGTTGCAAATATGGTCAGAAGCTACCGCGAAGGCCGAGAATTATTTGCAAAGTTGACTTTGGTCACAGAGCGCTTCTTGAATGTGAGCCTCGAACTCGTAGCATGTATTCCTTTAGATGATAAAGTACGTCAATCAGTTAAGAGACAGAAAATCGTAGTCGATGCGTTTCCTCGCTCTCCAGCTGCATTGGCAATCAGCTCTTTGGCTAATAAGGCATTGACCTGGCCAATACCAAAAACACCAAGCGGACACTTGGAGTTTTTTGTTGAAAGGCTGCTGAACCGTACTGAATTTATAGAGGAACCATTTGGTGAATAAAGCGCTTACTTACGATCAACATGCTAATCACAATAGCCAGCAGGCTTTTTTTGAGAAGTACTCTGTGTTGGTTAAGCGTATCGCTCATCATTTGTTGGGGCGATTACCGCCTAATGTATTAGTTGATGACTTGATTCAAGCCGGCATGATTGGCCTGATTGAAGCGCAACAGAACTATGATGGTACCAAAGGCGCAAGCTTTGAGACGTACGCAGGTATTCGAATTCGTGGGGCAATGTTGGATGACATTCGCCGCGGGGATTGGGTCCCGAGATCGGTTCATAAAAACAATCGAGAAATCAGTAGTGCAATCGCGGAATTAGAGGGCACTCTCAATCGCGATCCCAGTGATGCTGAGGTGGCAAAGCACATGGGGCTGAGTTTAGACCAGTATCACAGTGCTTTAACTGATATTAATTGCTCAAAATTGGTAGGGATAGAAGACTTAGGTGTCTCTGATGATGTAATATCTCCGAATGAAGATTCTCAAGATAATACGCCTTTTCAAGGGGTTGCAGATGAATCATTCCGCCAAGCTTTGATCGACTCGATAAAACAACTTCCGGAAAGAGAAGGCCTCGTGCTTTCGCTTTATTACGACGAAGAACTCAATTTAAAAGAGATTGGGGAAGTATTAGGTGTCAGCGAATCTCGTGTCAGCCAAATACTAAGCCAATCTATGCAGCGTTTACGCACTAAGTTAAGTGCTTGGACACAGAACGACTAACAACACTGATTTTATTCAGTGGAGGCTAATTTGAACAAAAACATGAAAATTCTCATTGTTGATGATTTTTCAACGATGCGCCGAATTGTTAAAAACCTACTTCGTGATTTAGGTTTCAACAACACTCAAGAAGCAGACGATGGCTTGACCGCGTTACCTATGCTGAAAAAAGGCGAATTTGATTTCGTGGTAACTGACTGGAACATGCCGGGTATGCAAGGTATTGATCTTCTAAAACACGTCCGTGCAGACGCTGAACTTAAGCACCTTCCAGTGCTTATGATCACAGCAGAAGCTAAGCGTGAGCAGATCATCGAAGCAGCGCAAGCGGGTGTTAATGGTTACATTGTGAAGCCGTTCACTGCCGCAACTCTAAAAGAGAAACTCGACAAGATTTTTGAGCGTTTATAAGCACTCATAAGAACCTGTTTCAGGCGCTTCATAGAGAGACATTAACTTTTTTGTTTCCCGTTTACCTCTAAAGCTGAAGCGTCACAAACTATGCGGAGTAAGGCCGGACTCAGGATGATTTCATTAGAACAAGCAAAAAAATTAGTAGAGCTGCTTGAAAACGACGAGCAGCAAGGTGCTGATTCTCTTGTTAGAAGCATTTATGAAGATAATTTTAATCTTCAAGATAACCCAATGCTTCAAGAAATAGGCAGTCTGACTCGTGACCTCCATGATTCTTTGACACAATTCAACTTTGACGAGCGTATTAACGTTATCGCAAATGATGAAATCCCTGACGCCAGGGATCGCCTTCAATATGTCATTGATAAAACGGAAGTTGCGGCGAACAAAACGATGGACGCTGTCGATCGCTGTATGCCAATTGCAACTAATTTACACGAGTGTTTACTTCAAGTAAGGCCTCAATGGAATGAACTGATGCATGGCCGCATTGAGCTAGTAACATTCAAAGCTTTATGCCACCGCATTGATGGATTACTTGTCCAAGTAGAAGGTGATAGTACTGAACTACGTGGACAACTGACTGAAATCTTGATGGCTCAGGATTTCCAAGATTTAACTGGGCAGATTATTAGCAAAGTTATTACCTTGGTGAATGAGGTTGAAGGACGTCTGGTAGAGATTCTCACCGTATTCGGTGCGAATCAAATAGAACCAACACCAGAGACAGATAAGAAGTCATCTATTGCTCCAGAGGGTCCGATCATGAACCCAGAAGCTCGTGAGGATGCTGTTGCATCTCAAGATGAAGTCGACGATTTGTTATCCAGTCTTGGATTTTAAAGGTAACGTATGAGCTACGATTTAGACGAAGATATTCTTCAGGACTTTTTAGTCGAAGCAGGAGAGATCCTCGAACTTCTATCAGAACAACTGGTAGAGCTAGAGAATAACCCTGACGACAAAGAACTACTAAACGCTATTTTCCGTGGTTTCCATACAGTAAAAGGTGGTGCTGGTTTCCTAGCATTGACCGAGCTGGTGGATACTTGTCATGGTGCTGAGAATGTGTTCGACATTCTAAGAAATGGCCAACGCAGTGTAACATCAGGACTGATGGATACGATGCTACAGGCTTTAGATACAGTCAATGTACAGTTTAAAGCCGTGCAAGATGAGGAAGCTTTAGTACCAGCAGACCAATCTTTACTGGATGAACTTCATCGCCTCTGTAAGCCAGAGTCTGAAGATGAAGTTGTGGCAGTAGAAGCTCCAGCACCGGTTATCTCTGAGCCTATCGTTGCAGCTCCTGAGCCTGTTATTGCTCCGGAACCTACTGTTGAAAGTTCAAACATCAGTGCATCTTCCGTGGATGATATTTCTGAAGATGAATTTGAGCGTTTACTTGATGAACTTCACGGTAAGGGTGGTTCACCAACGACATCATCTGTAGACACACCAGCGCCAGCACCTGTGGCACCTCAGCCAGTAGCTGCGAGTGGTGACATTACTGACGACGAATTTGAAAAGTTGTTAGATGAGTTGCATGGTGCAGGTCAAAGCCCGACAGCTGCAAGCTCAACGCCACCAACTCCTCCAGTCGCTCCGGTAGCCAAAGCACCAGTAAAGTCTGAAGGCGATGACCTAATGACTGATGCTGAGTTTGAGAGTTTACTTGACCAGTTACACGGTTCAGGTAACGGCCCTTCAATTGAAGAGTTGGATGCTGCGACTAAGCCTGTACAAGCGAAGCCTGAGCCTGTTGCGCCGAAAGTCGCTCCTAAACCACAGCCTGCTCCTGTTGCTGTAAAAGCAGAGCCTAAGCCTAGCGTACCAGCAAAAGCTGAAGTTAAAGCGCCTGCGAAGAAGCAGCAAGCTGAAGCTACAGTTCGTGTTGATACCTCAACACTGGATACCATCATGAACATGGTGGGTGAGCTAGTATTGGTTCGTAACCGCCTTGTTAGCTTAGGTTTAAACAGCAACGACGAAGAAATGTCGAAAGCTGTCTCTAACTTAGATGTTGTTACTGCTGACCTACAAGGTGCAGTAATGAAGACGCGTATGCAGCCGATCAAGAAAGTATTTGGTCGATTCCCACGCGTTGTCCGTGACCTTGCTCGTACCTTGAAGAAAGACATCGTTCTTGAAATGCGTGGCGAAGAAACGGATCTTGATAAAAACTTAGTAGAAGCACTTGCTGATCCCCTGATTCACTTGGTGAGAAACTCTGTCGATCATGGTATCGAAATGCCGGACGACCGTGTTGCTGCGGGAAAATCTAAAACCGGTAAAGTGATTCTGTCTGCCTCTCAAGAAGGCGACCACATTGAACTGGCTATCGTTGATGATGGCGGCGGTATGGACCCTGATAAGCTTCGTGCTATCGCGGTTAAGCGCGGTCTGATGGATGATGATGCAGCGTCTCGCCTAACAAATAAAGAGTGTTTCAATCTAATCTTTGCTCCTGGCTTTTCAAGTAAAGAAAAGATCTCAGATATCTCTGGCCGTGGTGTAGGTATGGACGTTGTGAAAACAGCGATCAACACACTGAATGGTTCTATTGATATCGATTCAGAGATGGGCCAAGGCACCAAGATAACCATTAAGGTTCCGTTGACACTTGCGATTCTACCAACCTTAATGGTCGGTGTTGCGGGTCACCCGTTCGCATTGCCACTGGCTTCTGTAAATGAAATCTTCCACCTAGACCTAAGCCGCACAAACGTGGTTGATGGTCAGCTGACTATTATCGTTCGCGATAAGTCTATTCCACTGTTCTACTTACAAAATTGGCTTACACCTAAAGAAGGTCTTGTTGAAGGACGTCAAGGTCATGGTCATGTTGTTATTGTGCAACTTGGTAGTCAACGTGTTGGTTTTGTTGTCGATGCGCTTATCGGCCAAGAAGAAGTGGTTATTAAGCCACTTGATAAGCTTCTTCAAGGCACGCCAGGAATGGCAGGTGCGACAATTACAAGTGACGGTCACATAGCATTGATTTTAGATGTGCCGGACTTGTTGAAGCAGTACGCAGCTGCATCAAGAATTTAACTTAAGGATAAATATGGCGATTAAAGTATTAGTCGTTGATGATTCGAGCTTCTTCCGTCGTAGAGTAAGCGAGATCATCAACTCGGAGGCTCGCCTAGAAGTCATCGATGTAGCAGTAAACGGTAAAGAAGCGGTTGAGAAAGCGAAAAAGCTAAGACCTGACGTAATTACCATGGACATCGAGATGCCTGTCATGGACGGTATTACTGCCGTTCGTGAAATTATGGCTGCGTCTCCAACGCCTATTTTGATGTTTTCATCGTTAACGCATGATGGTGCAAGAGCAACGTTAGATGCGTTAGACGCGGGTGCTCTAGATTTCTTACCTAAGAAATTTGAAGACATCGCTCGTAACCGTGACGATGCTGTCGCATTGCTTCAACAGCGCGTGATTCAGATTGCTGCAAAACGCGCGTTTATGCGACGCACTCCTGTTGCGCCAAGAGCTACCGCAACAGCTACGGCGTCAACATCAGCGCCATTGCGTCAATCTATTTCAGCAACAGCCCCTGCAGCTAAACCAGCGGTTGCTTCAACCGCGAAATTCAGAGCCTCGGGTAAAAAGTATCAATTAACTGCTATTGGTACTTCTACTGGTGGGCCAGTTGCACTACAGAAAATTTTGACACGCATCCCTGCCAGCTACCCACATCCGATTGTGTTAGTGCAGCATATGCCAGCAACGTTCACCGCTGCTTTTGCTAGCCGATTGAATACCTTGTGTAAGATTGAAGTTCGTGAAGCTCAAGACGGAGACCTGTTGAAACCTGGGGTGGCTTATCTTGCTCCAGGCGGAAAGCAAATGATGATTGATGGTCGCCCGGGTTCGGCGCGTCTGAAGATTATCGATGGTGGTGACCGAATGAACTACAAGCCTTGTGTGGATGTCACTTTTGGTTCTGCAGCTAAGATCTACGGCGATAAAGTGTTGTCTATGATACTGACCGGTATGGGTGCTGATGGTCGAGAAGGTTCTCGCATGTTAAAAACAGCGGGTTCGACCATTTGGGCGCAAGACGAAGATAGTTGTGTTGTATATGGTATGCCTCAAGCTGTAGCAAAAGCTGGCATTTCTACTGAAGACCTACCTCTAGACCGCGTTGCGGAACGGATTTTGGTCGAAGTTGGGTTAGCTTAGGTAAATCGACATGATTGTTTGGAGTGTTGCAAACCAAAAAGGTGGCGTTGGAAAAAC